>CAYYSM010000435.1:0-2115 GCA_964474225.1 uncultured Hyphomicrobiaceae bacterium | reverse complement strand
GGGCGCGGGTCTGGGACGAGGTCAAATACTGTTCGCAGGCGTGCCGGCGCGCTGCCCGCACGCGTCGCGAATGAAGGCGCGGGCGCTTTCGCGCGTCGCTTCGCGCTTGTCCGCGCTCATCTTGTCCCATGTGCGATAGACCGGGCCGAGCCGCGGGTTGCCCTCCAGCTTGTCGCGGTTCCGCGCCAGGAAATCCCAGTAGAGATAATTGAACGGGCAGGCGCGCGGGCCCGTCTTCTGCTTCACGTCATAGGCGCAGTGGCGGCAGTAGTCGGACATCTTGTTGATGTAGTTGCCGCCCGCCGCATAGGGTTTCGAGCCGAGCAGGCCGCCATCGGCGAACTGGCTCATGCCCAGCACGTTCGGCATCTCGACCCATTCATAGGCGTCGGCGTAGACCGCGAGATACCACTCGTGGATCTGCTTTGGGTCCACGCCCATCAGCATCGCCAGGTTGCCGGTGATCATCAGCCGCTGGATATGGTGCGCGTAGGCTTCTTGAATCGTCTGGCCGACCGCCGCCCGGACGCAGGCCATATCCGTTTCGCCGGTCCAGTAGAAATCGGGCAGGTCGCGGTCGGCCTCGAAAAAGTTGGACTCGGCATAGTCCGGCATCTTCAGCCAGTAGATGCCGCGAATGAACTCACGCCAGCCCAATATCTGGCGGATATAGCCCTCGACGGCGTTGAGCGGCGCGCGCCCGGCATAGTATTCCGCCTCGGCGCGGCGGCACATCTCCAGCGGGTCGAGTAGCCCGGCGTTCAGGTAGAGCGAGCAGACGCTGTGGAACAGGAATTTGCGGTCCTGCAGCATCGCGTCCTGATAATCGCCGAATGAGGGCAGGGCGTCTGTCAGGAACGTCTCAAAGGCGCGTTCGGCATCTTCGCGCGTGACCGCGAACCAGAACGGCTCCAGATCGCCAACGTTATTGCCGAAGCGCGCGCCGACGAGGTCGAGCACGTCGCGGGTGGTGTCGTCCGGTGCGAAGCGGGCCGGCTCGGGCATGAAGAGATCGTCGTCGGCGGGTTTGCGGTTTTCCGCATCGAAGTTCCAGCGGCCGCCCTCCGGGTCGTCGCCGTCCATCAGCAGGCCCGTCCGCCGTCGCATGTCGCGGTAGAAATACTCCATGCGCAGGCTCTTGCGCCCCTCGGCCCATTCGCGGAACTCGGCGCGGGAGCACAGGAAGCGATCATCGTCCAGCACCTCGACGGGAATGCCGAAACGGTCCGACCACTCCGCGAACATCTGCGCGACGCGCCACTCCCCCGGCTCGGTGACGACCAGACGCGATGGGCGCTGCCGCGCGATCGCCCGCTCGACCTCGCCGCCGAAGGACCCGGCGTTCTCTGCATCGTCAAGCGTGGTGTAATCCACCTCCCAGCCATGCGCGCGCAGCTCTTCTGCAAAATGGCGCATCGCAGAGAAGATGAAGGCGATCTTCTTCTTGTGGTGCGGGACGTAGGTCGCCTCGTCATAGACCTCGGCCATCAGGACGACAGCATTCTCGGGATTGGCCGCGCGCAGACTGCTCAGGCCGAGAGACAACTGATCGCCCAGCACGAGGACGAGGTCGCGTCCCGCGCTGTTTGAACGTTTTTCGGGCATATGCGCCTAGTTGATCTTTGCCGAAGCGAGCTGTTCCTCGATCGCGTCGGTCACTTCTTGCGCTTGCGGCTTGGTGCGCGTGCTGAAGGCCCCGACCAGCTTGCCATCCGCCGAGATCAAATATTTGTGAAAGTTCCAACGCGGCGCGAGCTTCTCGCCGCCGACCTCGCGCGCCCACTGATAGAACGGGTGCGCCTCCGGCCCCTTCACTTGGATTTTCTCGGTCAGGGGAAAGTTGACGCCGAACGCGCCCTGACAGAACTCCTTGATCTCGCCCTCGCTCTTCGGCTCCTGTCCGCCGAAGTCGTTGGACGGCGCGCCGATCACGACCAGCCCGCGATCCCGGTAGTCCTGCCACAGCGCCTGAAGCCCCTGATATTGCGGTGTGAATCCACACAGCGAGGCCGTGTTCACCACCAGAAGCACCTTGCCCGCGTATTGGCTGAGCGGCATCGGTTCGCCGCCGATCGAGGTGAACGTGAAGTCATGCGCAGAGCGCGACTGCGCCTC
>CAYYSM010000434.1:0-2123 GCA_964474225.1 uncultured Hyphomicrobiaceae bacterium | reverse complement strand
GGCGCGACGATCGCGTCGCAACTCGAACAGCGCTTCAACCTGTCGCCCGGCGCGCAGCGCACCCTGCTCGGTTGCGGCGTGAGCGCGGCGGTTGCGGCCTCGTTCAACGCGCCGATTGCCGGGGTGCTGTTTGCCCATGAGGTCATCCTCCGGCATTATGCTCTGCGCGCCTTCGTGCCGATCACCATTTCCAGCGTCGTCGCCACGCTGATAGCACGGTTTCATCTCGGGAATTATCCAGCATTTTTCGTGCCAGAGTATCAGATCCTTTCGCTCTGGGAGTTTCCAGCCTTCGCGCTGCTGGGGTTGACCTCGGCTGCGGTCGCGATCGCCTTTCAGTTCGCCATTATCGGCGCGGATCGGGTGGCGACGGCCTCGCCCATTCCCGTCTGGCTGAAGCCTGCTGTCGGGGGCTTGTGCGTCGGCGCGATCGCGCTGAGCTTCCCGCAGGTGCTCGGCGTCGGCTACGACACGACGGACGCCGCGCTGAACAGCCAGCTCGGGCTGTCGCTCATGCTTGCGCTCCTTCTGGCCAAGACGGCGGCGACGGCCATCACGCTTGGCTTTCGCATGGGCGGCGGGGTGTTCTCGCCGTCGCTCTACCTGGGCGCGATGACGGGCGGCGCGTTCGGCCTCGTGGCGCAGAGCGTTTTCCCGGAGCTGGCCTCCGGCGAGGGGCTTTACGCCATCCTCGGCATGGGCGCGGTGGCCGCCGCCGTGCTCGGCGCGCCGATTTCGACGACGCTGATCGTCTTCGAGCTGACCGGCGGCTATCAGATGACGATCGCGCTGCTGCTGACCGTTTCGATCGCCAACGGTCTGACCCAAGCGGTCCACGGCGTAAGCTATTTCCACTGGCTTTTGAACAATCGCGGCCTATTTCTCCACGAGGGGCCGCATCAACATATCGTGCACAGCGTGCGGGTGCGCGACATGATGACGCCGCTGGAAGAGGACGAGGAGCCCGAGACCGCCAAGCCGGAGGAAGGCCCGTATCTCCAGCCGGCGCACACGTTGCGCCACGCGCTGCGCATGTTCGATGAGACCGGACAGGAATGGCTGCCGGTCATCGATGGGCAGAGCGAAGAGTTGATCGGCTGGGTCCGGCATTTTGACGCCATCGAGACCTACAACAAGGCGCTGGTGGCCGCACATGTGGAAGAGCACAGGTAGCGCGTGGCTCGGCCGCCGCCTGTGGTATAGTTCAGGAACATGGCAAGGAATCACGCAAACGCCGTATCGGCCGAGGCCGCGCCTCAGGCCGCTAACAAGGTGCCGCTGTCGCAGCGCGCGCGGGCGCGTCCGCCGTATCTGCAGGCGCTAAACCCGGAGCAGCGCGAGGCGGTCGAGACGCTGGAAGGCCCGGTTCTGGTGCTTGCCGGCGCGGGCACGGGCAAGACGCGCGTGTTGACGACGCGCATCGCGCATATCCTCGCCACCGGGCGCGCGCAGCCCTACGAAGTGCTGGCCGTCACCTTCACCAACAAGGCCGCGCGCGAGATGAAGCAGCGCGTCGGCGAGATCACCGGCGGCATCGCGGAAGGCATGCCGTGGCTCGGCACGTTCCACTCGATCGGCGCGCGCATCCTTCGGACCCATGCCGAACTGGTTGATCTGCAGCCCTCCTTCACGATCCTCGATACGGACGATCAGCTCCGGCTCATCAAGCAGGTTATCCAGGCCGAGGGGCTAGACGAAAAACGCTGGCCGGCGCGTGTGCTCGGCCGCCTGATCGACGGCTGGAAAAACCGGGGCATCACCCCCGACAAGCTGCCGGAGGAGGATCAATACAGCTTCGCCGACGGCCGCGCGGGCGAGCTTTACGCCGCCTATCAGCAGCGGCTCATCGACCTGAATGCGGTGGATTTCGGCGACCTGCTGCTGCAGGGGCTGCGCCTGTTCCGCGACAACCCGGAAGTGCTGGCGCGTTATCACCGCAAGTTCAAATACCTGCTCGTCGACGAGTATCAGGACACCAACGTCGCGCAGTATCTCTGGCTGCGACTGCTCGCGCAGGGCAACCATAATGTCTGCTGCGTCGGCGACGACGACCAGTCGATCTACGGCTGGCGCGGCGCGGAAGTGGACAACATCCTGCGCTTCGAGAACGACTTTCCCGGCGC
>CAYYSM010000433.1:0-2147 GCA_964474225.1 uncultured Hyphomicrobiaceae bacterium | reverse complement strand
GCATGAAGCCTTTCGACGATCTTCTTGAGCGCGCGCGTGCCAACCCCAAGCACATCGTTCTGGCCGAAGGCGAGGATCCGCGCATCGTGCAAGGCGCGGTCCGCGCGGCGCGCGAGGGGCTGGCGCGTATTACGCTTCTGGGCGATGAGGCCGCTGTACGCGAGGCGATTGCGCGTGAGAACGCCGAAGGGCTTGGCATCGCGGTGGTTGAGCCGGCCAAGTCGCCCGATTTCGATAATTTCGCAGAGCTTTACTGCGAGATGCGCCGGCACAAGGGGATGGACCCCGAAACCGCCCGGACGACCATGCGCCAGCCGCTCTACTTCGCGAACATGATGGTCCGCGGCGGGCAGGCCGACGGCACCATCGCGGGTGCAGCCAACACGACCGCCGACACGGTGCGCGCGGCCATCCAGGTGATCGGGGTGGGCAAGCGCTACGAGATGGTGTCGAGCTTCTTCATCATGATGCTGTGCGCGCCGCATCATCAGGACCCGCGCGGCGCGGTGATCTTCGCCGACTGCGCGCTGGTCGTGGAGCCGGACTCCGAACAGCTCGCGCAGATTGCGCAGGCCTCCGCCGATAGCGCGGCCGAACTGCTCGGTATGGAGCCGCGCGTGGCGATGCTGTCGTTTTCAACGGCGGGCAGCGCCAAGCACCCTCTGGTCGACAAGGTCGCCAATGCGGCGCAACTCGTGCGGGACGCGCGGCCGGACCTCAATATCTACGGTGAAATTCAGCTCGACGCTGCGCTTGTCCCGCTCATCAGCGAGAGCAAGGCGCCGGAGTCGACGCTCGGCGGCCGGGCGAATGTGCTCATCTTCCCGGGACTTGAGGCTGGCAATATCGGCTACAAGCTGACGGAGCGGCTCGGCGGGGCCAAGGCGATCGGCCCGATCCTGCAAGGGCTGGCGCGGCCGGCCAATGACCTCTCGCGCGGCTGCTCGGCCGAGGATGTCTACCGGCTGATCGCGGTGACGGTCGTGCAAGCGCAGGCTGCCGACAAGACAGCCTAAGACCACAGTTTCCCTTCGGAAAATTGATGTTCGTCATCCGGGCGGCGCGTCGCGCGCATCCCCGCGATAACGCGCGACCTCCCCGCATTGCTGCCCGGATCGGCGTTGCGCCTGCGCGTTCTATCATGCAGAATGCGCAAGTCTGCACTTTGTGCGTAAGGAATGCATAATTATGCAGGATTACGGAGATGCGCTCTGGCTGGCGCTCGGGCTGCTGGTCTCTGGCGACCCTGAGCTGCTGGAAATCATCGGGCTGTCGCTGCGCGTGAGCCTGAGCGCCATGGTGATCGCCTGCATCATTGGCTTTCCGCTCGGCGCGATCGTTGCGATCAGCCGCTTTCCGGGCCGCGGGGCGGTGCTCGTGCTGATGAATACGCTGATGGGTCTGCCGCCCGTCGTTGTCGGCCTGATTGTGTATCTGGGTCTGTCGAATGCCGGGCCGTTCGGCTGGCTGCAGCTTCTCTACACGCCTACCGCGATGATCATCGCGCAGACCATCCTCATCACGCCGATTATCGCCGCGCTGTCGCGCCAGGTGATCGAGGATCTGCACAACGAATATGCCGAACAGTTCCGCTCGCTTGTGGTGCCCCGCTTCACGGCAATGGGCGCGCTGATCTGGGATGCGCGCATCGCGCTGCTCACCGTGGCGCTTGCCGGGTTCGGGCGCGCGACCGCGGAGGTTGGGGCAGTCATCGTAGTCGGCGGCAACATCAAGCATCTGACGCGAGTAATGACCACCGCGATCGCGCTTGAAACGCAGAAGGGCGAACTGGCGCTCGCCCTCGCGCTCGGGGCGGTGCTGATGCTGATCGCCATTACGGTCAACGCGCTCGTCATGTCGCTGCGCGCAACCGCATCGAGGCCCGCCTATGCTTGAGGCGCAACGCTTTGAGGCCGATGTCACGCGACTCGCTGATGCCGCGCCGGGGCAGGCGCTTTGCCAGACCAGCGACCTGACTTTCACGATCGACGGCAAGCCGCTCGTCGATCACGTCGATCTCACGCTGGCTGCCGACACCTTCACCGTCATCATGGGCCCGAACGGCGCGGGCAAGAGCCTGCTGGTGCGCCTGCTGCACGGACTGATCCCGCCCACGACCGGGGAAATCCGCTGGGGCGGCCAGCCGA
>CAYYSM010000432.1:0-2150 GCA_964474225.1 uncultured Hyphomicrobiaceae bacterium | reverse complement strand
CGTCGTCGGTGTAGAAATCCAGCCGGATAGGGATGCCGAAACGGTCGCGGAGCGGGGTGGTCAGCAACCCGGTCCGCGTCGTCGCGCCGATCAGCGTGAACTTGGCCAGGTCGATGCGCACCGAGCGCGCCGCCGGTCCCTCGCCGATGATGAGGTCGAGCTGAAAATCCTCCATGGCGGGGTAGAGGATTTCCTCGACCGCAGGATTGAGCCGGTGAATCTCGTCGATGAAAAGCACGTCGCGCGCTTCGAGGTTGGTCAGCAGCGCGGCGAGGTCGCCCGGCTTGGCGATGACCGGGCCGGAGGTCATGCGGAAATTGACGCCAAGCTCCCGCGCCATGATCTGCGCCAGCGTCGTCTTGCCCAGCCCTGGAGGGCCTGCGAACAGCACATGATCAAGCGCCTCGCCCCGGCCGCGCGCCGCGTCGATGAACACGCGCAGGTTGGCGCGGGCGCGCTCCTGGCCGATGAACTCGGCCAGCCGTTGCGGACGCAGGCTCGGCTCGATGTCGTCCTGCTCGCTGCGCGCGCCCTCGATCAGCCGTTCGCTCAACTTCCAAGCTCCTTCAGGCCCAGCCGGATCAGCGTTTCAGTCGAGGCGTCATCGCCAGCCTCGCGCATGGCGGTGGCAACCGCCGTGGCAGCCTGTGCCGCTGGATAGCCCAGATTCGTCAGCGCGGAAACCGCGTCGCCCATCGCCGAGCCGTCCTGCACGCTAACGCCCTCAGGCAGCGCCGCCGCGGCCGCGCCCGCTTCGACCAGCCCCGGCGCCTTGTCACGCAGCTCGCCGATCAGCCGCTGCGCCACCTTCGGCCCGACGCCGGGCGTGCGCGAGATAGCAACCTTGTCGCCCAGTGCGATGGCATTGGCGATCTCGTTCGGCTCTAGCGTCGAGAGGATGGCGAGCGCGAGCCGCGTGCCGACGCCTTGCACGCCCTGCAGCAGCCTGAACCACCGCCGCTCCAGCTCGTTTGCGAAGCCGAACAGGCGGATGGCATCTTCGCGCACATGGGTTTCGATGGCCAGTTCCACGGGTTGCCCTCGCGCGGGAAGCCGCGCCAGCGTCCGGCTCGCGCAGTGGACCTCGTAGCCGACGCCGCCGACATCGACGATGACCCAGCCATCGCCGGTGGCATCGACGATGCCTTTGAGCTTGCCGATCACCGCGCCGCTCCCGCCAGTATGGCGACCGCGCCGCGATGGTGCGCGTGCGTGATGGCTATGGCGAGCGCGTCCGCCGCGTCGTCACTGTCCGGGGTCGCGCGCGGCAGCAGGATGCGAAGCATCGCGCGGATTTGCGCCTTGTCGGCATGGCCGGAGCCGACCACGGATTTTTTCACCGCGTTCGGCGCATATTCGGCGATGAAAATACCCGCGCGCGCCGGAGCGAGCAGGGCGATCCCGCGCGCTTGTCCGAGTTTGAGGGTTGCCCGGGCATCCTTGTTGACGAAGGTCTGCTCGACGGCGGCCTCGGTGGGCGTCCAGGTTTCGATGGTGTGGCAGAGGCCGGCGAAGAGATCGGCCAGCCGGTTCGGGAGCGGATCGTCTTCGCGCGGGCGGATCGTGCCAGCGGCGATGAAACTCAGGCGTGACCCGCTGCTCTCGATCAGCCCCCAGCCGGTGCGCCGCAAGCCGGGGTCGATGCCGAGAATGCGCACCGTCGCCATGTAATCACGCCCCCGTTAAGCCCTGCGACTTGGATCAAGCCGACAGCTTTTCCATCACCTCGTCGGAGACTTCGAAATTGGCGTAGACGTTCTGCACATCGTCATGGTCTTCCAGGGCCTCCAGAAGCCGCATGAGCTTGCCGCCGGTTTCCTCGTCGACCTCGATGGTGTTCTGCGGCTTCCAGATGATCTGCGCCGAGCGCGCCTCGCCGAAATGCTGCTCAAGCGCCTTGGCCACATCGCCCAAGTCTTCCACGTCGCAGTAAATTGTATGCCCATCATCCGACGATTCGCAGTCCTGCGCACCCGCTTCGATGGCGGCTTCCACCATTTCCTCGGCGGTCGCGGCCTCGGGCGGATACTCTACGGAGCCGATCCGGTCGAACACGCATGACACCGCGCCGGTCTCGCCGAGATTGCCGCCGTTCTTGGAGAAGATCGCGCGCACATCGCCGGCGGTCCGGTTGCGGTTGTCGGTCAGCG
>CAYYSM010000431.1:0-2161 GCA_964474225.1 uncultured Hyphomicrobiaceae bacterium | reverse complement strand
GACGACGAGAACCTCCGCCTTCTCTTGCGCTATCCGCCTTTCCAAGAGGCAGTCGCCACGGGACTGTTGGATCCTATCACCGGTTTTGACCTTCAAGGTGCAGTCACGGATTGGGAAGAGCGCCTTCCATCCTCCTATATTCCAGCACTTCAACGGTTTTTCAGCTCGTTGCAGTTGGCCCTGCTATCCGACGAGACCTGGGGGCCGATCCTGGAGCGCTACCAGGCGTTGCGTTTCCGCCAGGACGTGATGGAAGCGCTGGAAAAACGTGCGTTGGACGTCGCCCAACGGCGCGTCGTCTCGCTGGTCAACGCCGAACTGCGGGGTTCCGGCGCTATCGTCCAGGGAGAGGGCGCGACGGCGGCTGGAGCCGGTGGGATGGCCATCGGCGGGAACGTCGGGCGCGCCGTGCAGGTCGTCATCCAGCAACTGACGGTGCAGCACGCGCCGCCCTCCGCCGGTCCCCGGCCGGAGGACGTACGGCGGCGTTACCTGGTCGACCTGGCCCGCGATGCTAACCGCTTGCCCTGGGCCATCGTGGAGCAGGAATACGCCCACCCGGAGCGGGGCGAGGCGCTGGGATTGGCCGAGGTCTACACCGCGCTCGACACCACCGAGTTGGAGCGAATGGAGCGGGAGGAGGACTTGCGCCGTTTCCTGGCCCAGGTGGCGCGGGACGAGACCCGGCGCATCCCGGCCCAGGCGATGGTCAACCAGGAGACCCGCCTGGTCATCCTGGGCGATCCTGGATCGGGCAAGTCCACCTTCGTCAAGCATTTGGCCTACACCCTGGCCCAGGCCGGGCTGGCAGATGAAAATGACACCAATCTTTGGCTGACGCGGATGGCTCCCTGGGAACACGGCGTGCGCTTGCCGGTGCGGGTGGAACTGCGGGCGCTGGCGGCATACACCGAGGGTGAGGGTAAGGGTAAGGAAAGCCGCCAACTGTTGCTGGGCTACCTGCACCATCATCTCCAGGAAAGCAAGTTGGACGACTTCTGGCCCCAGTTGAACGCGGCTATTGGCAATGAAGGAGAGAACGAAGGAGAGAACGAAGGAGAAGCGCTCCTGGTGCTGCTCGATGGCCTGGACGAGGTGCCCGCCGACCTGCGAGGCCGGGTCGTGGGGGCGGTGCAGGACTTCGCCGACCATTATCGGCGACATCACTACGTGGTGACCTGCCGGCCGTACGCCTACGTGGGACAGCCCTGTCAATTGCAGCGCTTCCGCGAGGTGACGTTAGCCCCCTTCAGCGAGGAGCAGATCGACCACTTCGTCGAGACATGGTACCGAGAATTGGCGCGCCGGGACAGGCTCTCGGCCAAGAAGGCGGAGAAACAAGCAGGGCAGATGAAACGGGCGGTGCGGCGGGGCGACCTGCGCGGATTGGCCCAGCGGCCGCTGCTGCTGACGGTAATGACGCTCCTGCACACCTTCCGCGGGCAACTGCCCCAGGATCGGACCGAGTTGTACGCCGACACAGTGAACCTGCTGCTCCGCCGTTGGGAGGGCCGCGTTGGTGACGAGGAGGGTATCCTGGAGCGGCTGGACATTCCCGGGCTGAAGATGAGCGACCTGGAGGCAGGGCTGTACGCGGTGGCCTTCCGGGCCCACAGTGAGGCTGGTGAGGGGGATGGCGCGGGTGGCGGCACCGACAGCGCCGCCACAGCCGACGTGGACGAGGGCGACCTGCGCAAGTGGCTGGCGCCGTACCTGGGCGACGATTGGAACAAGGCTGGCGAGTTTGTGAATTACATCCGTGAGCGGGCGGGGCTGTTGATTCGCCACAAGACGGAGGCGTACACCTTCCCCCACCGCTCTTTTCAGGAGTTTATGGCCGCTTGTCACCTGGTGGGGATGGGGGATTACCCCGGCGAGGCGGCGCGGGTGACGCGCGAGGGGCCCACACGCTGGCGGGAGGTCTTTGTGCTGGCGGCGGGGCACGCGGCGCGGACGCACCGGCTGGTGCAGGCCATCAGCGCGGTGAACGCCCTCTGCCCGTTAGAGGTGGGACACGTGAGGCAGTCGGATGCAGCGGACGCACGATCAATGTCCGCTGCCTACCGGCGGGCGCAATTGGCCGGGGAAGCGCTGCTGGAGATTGGCCTGATTGGCGTGCAGCGGGAGGAAACTGGACAAGCGATGTTGGCGCGGGTGCGGG
>CAYYSM010000430.1:0-2170 GCA_964474225.1 uncultured Hyphomicrobiaceae bacterium | reverse complement strand
GACGGCGGCCGAGCGCGGGGCCTATGAGTACCTTCCCAAGCCATTCGACCTGAAGGAGCTGGTCGCGGTGGTCACGCGCGCTCTCAAGGAGCCGAAGAAGCCCTCCGCGATGACCGCGCAGCCGCCGGACGAGCAGTTGCCGCTTGTCGGCCGGTCCGCGGCGATGCAGGACGTTTACCGCGTCATGGCGCGGCTGACCCAGACCGATCTGACCGTCCTCATCACTGGCGAATCCGGGACGGGCAAGGAACTGGTCGCACGCGCGCTGCACGACTATGGCCGCCGGCGCAATGGCCCGTTTCTGGCGATCAATATGGCGGCGATCCCGCGCGAACTGATCGAGTCGGAACTGTTCGGCCACGAAAAGGGGGCGTTCACCGGCGCCCACGCTCGCTCGGTCGGCCGCTTCGGCCAGGCGGATGGCGGGACGCTGTTTCTCGATGAGATCGGTGACATGCCGATGGAGGCCCAGACGCGGCTACTGCGCGTGCTGCAGGAGGGCGAATACATGCCCGTGGGCGGACGCACGCCGATCCGCACCGATGTGCGTATCGTGGCCGCGACCAACAAATCGCTGGATGCGCAGATCGCGCAAGGCCAGTTCCGCGAGGACCTGTACTACCGGTTGAACGTCGTGCCGCTGCGCGTGCCGCCGCTTCGCGAGCGTGCGGAGGATGTGCCGGATCTCGTGCAGCACTTCCTCGCGGCGGGCGAAAAGCGCGGTCTGCCGCCCAAGACCATCCAGCCCGAGGCAATGGCGCTGCTCAAGCGCTATCACTGGCCCGGCAATGTCCGCGAACTGGAGAACCTGGTGCACCGGCTCGCCGCGCTGTATGCTCAGGACGAGATCACGGCTGATGTCGTCGCCGGCGAATTGCCCGGCGCAGGCGGGACCACGGGGCAGGGCGACAGCGCCGATGACGCCAGCCTGTCCGCCTTCATGGATCGCTACCTGACCGAGTATTTCGCCCAGTTCGGCGAGGACCTGCCGCCGCCGGGGCTTTACGAACGCATTATCACCGAGGTCGAACAACCGCTCATCAGCGCGGCGCTGGCCGCAACGGGGGGCAACCAGATCAAGGCGGCGGCGCTGCTTGGTCTCAACCGCAACACGCTGCGCAAGAAGATCCGCGAACACGACATCCGCCTGGTCCGCTCGCTCGCGTAATCACGCCAGCGGAGGCGAATCTGGCGGAGCGATTCGCCAGAAAGGTGCATTGCGCGGCACCGGCCGTTAGCGCTATGAAAACCACGCCACGGGGGACCAAAGCGGCAAATCCGCCACATTTTTTGCCGATTTGGCTGGCAAGCATGTTCTCAAATTGCAACATTGTTGCGTCCAGTCATCGATTCGTCGCGTTTTCAGTTTCTCCGTGTTGAACGCGCCGCGCGGTGAGTTTGAGCGCCGCTGCGGCCCTGGAAGGTTGAAACATGATCTGCGCGTGCCATCGGCGCGGGCCGGACGTTGTTGCCCGTTGCCTCAGGCTGAAAACATGTTCGCGTTGGTTGCCGGGCGCAGAACACGTCACGCGCCGGGAGGTCCGGGCATGACGCTGGCGCGCCCTGAAGACCACGCTGCCGCGCTGTCTGCGGGTGAGAGGCGCAAACAGTCCGGGTTGGCCGGCCGGCGGATCGGGCTCGCTATCGTCTGTCTGGCGCTGCTCTCCGGTTTCTCGACCTATCTCATTCTCACGGGCCTGACGCCGATCATCCCGACGCACGGGGTCGTGGTCAGTATGCTGCTGGTCAACGGCCTCCTGATCTCTGCGATGCTCGGCATGGTCGGCTGGCAACTGCTGGGGCTGTGGCGGGCGCGCAAACAACAGGCGGCCGCGGCGCGGCTACACACGCGCATTGTCGGGCTTTTCAGCGTCATCGCGCTGATGCCGGCGATCCTGCTGGTGATCTTCGCTACGCTTTCGCTGGATCGCGGTCTGGACAATTGGTTCTCGACCCGCATCCAGTCGATCATCGCCAATTCGATCGACGTGGCCAGCGCCTATGTGAACGAGCAAGGCCAGGTGATCCGCTCCGACGCGCTCGGCATGGCCCGCGAGCTCGAATCCTCGGTGCAGCTGCCCTCCGAAGACCCCGAAGCGTTCGAGAAGTTCCTGACGGCCCAGGCGGCGCTGCGCGCAATCCCGGTCGCCTATGTCATCGACGGCGCGCG
>CAYYSM010000429.1:0-2175 GCA_964474225.1 uncultured Hyphomicrobiaceae bacterium | reverse complement strand
CTTCTCGCGCCACCGCCTTCGCAGCCCTGATCGACGACCCCGGCGAGGACCAACCGGAGAAGCGCAAAGAGCTGATGGAATTGATCAAGCGCATCACGCCCTGGGAGGCGGTCAAGGACGGCAACTCCGCCGACGTCGAGCGGGCGCGGGAGATGATCTTGCAGCAGTATGAAGCGCAGTACGGCCGCCCGCCCCGCGTGCTCGACCCCTTCGCCGGCGGCGGCTCCATCCCCCTGGAGGCGCTGCGCCTGGGATGTGAGACCTACGCCACCGACTACAACCCCGTCGCTGTCTTCATCGAGAAGGCGACGCTCGAATGGCCGCAGAAATTCGGTATCGAGGTCGAGCTGCCAAAGGAGATGGCTCACGGATTAACACAGATGAACGCGGATAAAGACAAAGAAGAAATCCGTGAAAATCCGCGTGCATCCGTGAGCCAACCAGAGCTATGGGGCGGCGACACGGTCAAGGTCAACTTGCTGGCTTACCTGGTGGAGAAGTGGGCCAACATCATCCTAGAGCAGACCCGCGCCGAGATTGGTCGCTTCTATCCCACCGAGAGCGCCGACAGGTTAGTAGGAAGTCGAGAGATTAAAGAACAAGAAGGATGGATTCCCCTTGCCTATCTTTGGGTGCGAACTATTCCCTGTCAGAATCCAACCTGTAGAGCTGAAATTCCACTCTTTCGACAATCCTGGTTGGCGAAAAAGAAGGGTAAGCGTATCGCCTATCGTCCGATAGTAGATAAGCTACACAAAAGGGTAGACTTTGAAATCTTGGAGAATGCAGAGTCCATCAAAACCATAGGCTTTGACCCAAGTGAGGGAACAGTTCACCGAGGTGATGCCCGCTGCCTGATTTGCGAGCAAGTAGTCAAGGTGAAACAGGTACGCAGATTAGCTCGCGAGGGACAAATGGGACATCGAATGGTTGCACTAGCCTTTCACCACCCTGATCAATTTGGGAAGCGATACCGACTTGCAACGACAGATGATAAGCGGATATGGTTGGAAGCCCAGGAATTCTTGTCAAAAAAAATATCCGACTGGCCCTATCTAGACAGTCCATTACCCGAGGAAGAATTGCCTCCTGTCGGCACACTGGGGTTTCGTGTACAAAGATATGGATTCACAAAATGGAAAGATCTGTTCATTGGAAGACAGAAACTAGCTATGGTAACCTTCTTAGAGAAAATAAAAGATAACAAGGAGCCACTAAGTGATGATTGCCGTACGGTCTCGAATTGGCTCAGCCTCAATACTAATGAACTAGCCGACGCAGTAACAGGATCTTTAGCTATCATTTTCTCTAACGTCTTAAACCTCAATACTAATTTATGTCGATGGGAGCCAGTCGCGGAAGCTGTAAGATTGCTCTTCACTCGGCATGCGGTTTCTATGTTATGGGATTTCGGGGAATCCAATCCGCTCACAACTTCAAGTGGTTCACTACAACTAGAAACAGATCACTTTGTCAGCCTACTTGAACAAAAATACTGGGGAAATAATTGCGCAAGTTTATCTCTTTCAGATGCCAAGTCGCTGGATCTACCATCGGCGTCCTTAGATGCCGTGTTCACAGATCCCCCTTACTATGATAATGTACCTTATGCTGCCCTGTCTGATTTCTTCTACGTCTGGTTAAAACGCGCAGTAGGAGAAGTGTTTCCAAGGCTTTTTAGCACCTCAGTCGTCCCAAAACAAGCTGAAGCCATTATGGAACCAGTCCGCCACAAGGATGATGCTTTAGCTAAAGCTTTCTTTGAAGAAATGCTCGAAAAGTCCTTTGCAGAGTTTCAACGCATTCTGCGTCCAGGCGGAGTGGCTGTGATTGTATATGCTCACAAAACCACAGCCGGATGGGAGACTATGCTTAATGGCCTTCTATCTGCTGGACTGGTAGTTACAGGATCTTGGCCAGTACATACCGAATTAAAGTCACGCTTACGTGCAAGGGCATCCGCCGCCCTTGCCTCCTCCATCTATATGGTATGCCGAAAGCAGGAGCGGGAGCCGCTGGGTTTCTGGAACGAGCTCCAGCCCAAGATCCAGGCCCGCGTGGAAGAGAAACTGACCCAGTTCTGGAAAGAGGGCATCGCCGGCGGCGACTTCTTCATCTCCGCCATCGGCCCCGGCATGGAGCACTTCTCCCGCTACGAGCGGGTGGAGACCTACG
>CAYYSM010000428.1:0-2180 GCA_964474225.1 uncultured Hyphomicrobiaceae bacterium | reverse complement strand
ACAGTGAATTTGTCGACAAGCTCGTCGCCATCAACCGTGTGGCGAAGGTGGTGAAAGGCGGCCGTCGCTTCGGCTTTGCCGCGCTCGTCGTGGTGGGCGATCAGAAGGGCCGGGTCGGCTTCGGACACGGCAAGGCCAAGGAGGTGCCCGAGGCGATCCGCAAGGCGACCGAGTCGGCCAAGCGCGGGCTGATCAAGGTGCCGCTGCGCGAGGGCCGGACGCTTCATCACGATGTCGCCGGCCGTCACGGCGCTGGCCGGGTGCTGCTGCGCGCCGCGCCGCCGGGCACGGGCATCATCGCCGGCGGTCCGATGCGCGCGGTGTTCGAGACGCTGGGCATTCAGGACGTAGTCGCCAAGTCGCTGGGCACGTCGAACCCCTACAACATGATCCTGGCGACCTTCGACGCGCTTCAGCAGGAGAACAGCCCGCGCATGGTCGCGGCGCGGCGCGGCAAGAAGGTCAGCGAGATCGTCGCGCGCCGGCGTGATGCCTCGGGCGAGAAGGCCATTGCCGTCGGCGAGGCTTGAGCCGGACGCGAAGTGAGATCGGAGAGAACCGATGGCGGAAAAGAAGACCAACAAGGACAAGGGCGCGACCGGAACGGTCACGGTTGAGCAGATCCGCAGCGCCAACCGCAAGCCGAAGGTGCAGCGCGAGACGCTCATCGGCCTCGGCCTCAACAAGATGCATCGGCGCCGGACGCTGAAGGACACGCCACAGGTGCGCGGCATGATCGCCAAGATCCCGCATCTCGTGCGCGTGGTGGACGAAAGCTGAGGCAGGCGCCTCGGAAAGGGTATTCAAGCTATGCGGCTCAACGAACTGAGAGACAAGCCGGGCGCGGCGAAGAAGCGGGTGCGCGTCGGGCGCGGCATCGGCTCGGGCAAGGGCAAGACCGCCGGCCGCGGCGTGAAGGGCCAGAAGTCCCGCACGGGCGTTGCCATCAACGGCTTCGAGGGCGGCCAGAACCCGATTCACATGCGCCTGCCGAAGCGCGGCTTCAACAAACCCTTCCGGCTGCGTTATGCTGAAGTTAATCTCGGCCGCGTGCAGGAGGCGATCGACGCTGGCAAGCTGGACGCGAGCGCGACCGTTGACGCCAAGGCGCTGAAGCAGGCGGGTGTCGTGACCCATGTGCGGGACGGCGTGCGTCTGCTGGGCGATGGCGCGCTGAAGGCAAAGGTGAATTTCGAGGTTGCAGGCGCGTCCGCGCCGGCCCTCAAGGCGGTCGAGGCTGCCGGCGGTTCCGTCACCGTGACCGGCAAGCAGAAACAGGCGGAAGAGACCTCGTAAGCCAGCCCGCGCGGCGCGAGGGCAAATCCGGGGCGGGCCGCACGCGCGGCGCGCCGGCCATTGGAGCGAGTCGAAATGGTATCAGCGGCCGAGCAACTGGCCTCCAACATCAACTTCGCCGCCTTCGCCAAGGCGACCGAGCTGAAAAAGCGTATCTGGTTCACGCTGGGCGCCCTGCTGATCTACCGGCTCGGCACCTATGTCCCGCTGCCGGGCATCAACCCGGACGCGCTGGCGCAATTCATCGACCAGAACGCCTCGGGCATCCTGGGCATGTTCAACATGTTCGCCGGCGGCGCGGTAGGCCGCATGGCGATCTTCGCGTTGAACGTCATGCCCTACATCTCTGCGGCCATTATCATGCAGTTGCTCACGGCGGTCTCGCCGCATCTGGAGCAGCTGAAAAAGGAAGGCGAGCAGGGCCGCAAACAGATCAACCAGTACACGCGCTACGGCACGGTCGTGCTGGCTGCGCTGCAGGGTTATGGGATTGCCGTCGGCCTGGAGGGCGCGGGCAATATCGTGAATGACCCTGGCTTCTTCTTCAGGGCAACGACCGTCATCACGCTGGTCGGCGGCACGATGTTCCTCATGTGGCTGGGCGAACAGATAACCGCGCGCGGCGTGGGCAATGGCATCTCGCTCATCATCTTCGCGGGCATCGTCGCCGAATTGCCAAGCGCCTTGGCGGGCACGCTCGAACTTGGGCGGCAAGGCGCGCTGTCGACCTTCGTGATCGTCGGCCTGTTCGTCATGGCAATCGGCGTGATCGCGTTCATCGTCTTCATGGAGCGCGCGCAGCGCCGGCTGCTCATCCAGTATCCCAAGCGCCAGGTCGGCAACCGGATGTTCCAGGGCGAAAGCTCGCATCTGCCGCTGAAGCT
>CAYYSM010000427.1:0-2194 GCA_964474225.1 uncultured Hyphomicrobiaceae bacterium | reverse complement strand
ACGGCCAACCCGTCGAATATGGCGAGCCGCTGATGATCATCGAATGACGGAGCGGAGTCCGGCATGTTCGACAAGGTCCTGATCGCCAATCGCGGCGAGATCGCCCTGCGCATCCAGCGCGCCTGCAAGGAGCTGGGCATCGCAACCGTCGCCGTGCATTCCACCGCCGACGCCGACGCGATGCATGTACGCCTCGCCGATGAGAGCGTGTGTATCGGTCCGCCGCCAGCGAGCGAGAGCTACCTGAACATCCCGGCATTGCTGGCGGCCTGCGAGATCACCGGCGCGGATGCGGTGCACCCTGGCTACGGCTTCCTGTCCGAGAATGCGCGCTTCGCGGAAATCCTCGAAGAGCACGAAATCACCTTCATCGGCCCGACTTCGGAGCACATCCGGCTGATGGGCGACAAGATCCAGGCCAAGGAGACCGCCAAGGGTCTGGGAATCCCGGTTGTCCCAGGCTCGCAGGGCGCGGTCACCACCGACGAGCAAGCCTACAAGATCGCCGAAGAGATCGGTTATCCGGTGCTGGTCAAGGCCGCGGCCGGCGGCGGCGGGCGCGGCATGAAGGTCGCGCATTCGCAGGACCGGCTGTCCGTCGCGCTGTCGACCGCACGCTCCGAGGCGCAGGCGGCCTTCGGCGACGACGCGCTCTATATCGAGAAATACCTCGCCCAGCCGCGCCATATCGAGATCCAGGTGCTCGGCGATGGGCGCGGCAACGCGATCCACCTCGGCGAGCGCGACTGCTCGCTCCAACGCCGCCACCAGAAGGTCTGGGAAGAAGCCCCTTCGCCCGCGCTCAACGACGAACAACGCCGCGAAATCGGCGAGACCGTCGCCAAGGCCATGCGCGAGATGAAATACCGCGGCGCGGGAACGGTCGAGTTCCTCTACGAGAACGGCCAGTTCTTCTTCATCGAGATGAACACCCGCATTCAGGTCGAGCATCCGGTCACGGAGATGATCACCGGCATCGACCTGATTATCGAGCAAATCCGCATCGCCTCGGGCGCGCCGCTGACGCTCGTGCAGGAGGAGATCGAGTTCAACGGCCATGCGATCGAATGCCGCATCAACGCCGAGAACCCGACGACCTTCGCCCCCTCGCCCGGCAAAATCCGCTATTTCCACCCGCCCGGCGGGCTGTCCGTGCGCGTCGACTCTGGCGTGTATGCGGGCTATACGATCCCGCCCTATTACGACAGCCTGATCGGCAAACTCATTGTCCACGGCCGGCACCGCAACGAGTGCCTGATGCGGCTCAAGCGCGCGTTGAGCGAATTCGTGATCGACGGCATCGAAACGACGATCCCGCTTTATGCTATGCTGGTCTCCGAGCCGGACATCGTGGATGGCCTTTACGACATCCACTGGCTCGAAAAGTTCCTCGACGAACACTAAATCGTCGGCGGTGAGGGGCAGCCAGCCCCAAGATAGCATCGAGCGGTGGAGTCGCATGGGATCGCCATCCGACCTCAATACGGAAATCACGCCCCAGGTCCTCCTCAAGGCCTATGCCTGCGGCATATTCCCGATGGCCGAAAGCGCGCTGGACCATTCGCTGTTTTGGGTTGAGCCAGAGCTGCGAGGCATCCTGCCGCTGCACGAGGTGCATGTGCCGCGCCGGCTGGCCCGCACGATCCGCAAGGGCAAGTTCGAGGTCCGCGTCGACTCGGACTATCACGGAGTCATCGACGGCTGTGCGAGTTCGCGTCCCGGCCGCCGGACCACCTGGATCAATTCGCAGATTCGCCGCCTCTACGGACAACTCTTCAAGATGGGCCACTGCCACACGGTCGAGACCTGGCTGGACGGCGAGCTGGTGGGCGGGCTTTACGGTGTGGAGCTGGGCCGTGCTTTCTTCGGGGAGAGCATGTTTTCGTATGAGCGCGACGCCAGCAAGGTCGCGCTTGTCTATCTCGCCGCGCGGCTCATTCACGGCGGCTTCACGCTGCTCGACACCCAGTTCGTCACCGAGCACCTGAAGAGCTTCGGCGCGCGGGAGATCGGCCGCGAGCAATTCCAGAGCCTGCTAGCCTCCGCCGTGCGCGGCAAGGCCGATTTCTACAAGCTCTCCGATGACGTCTCGCCCGCGGGCGTCTTGCAGGTGGTCAGCCAGACGTCGAACACCGGGTGCTCGACCCCGTGAACGCCGGGGCTTTCGGCGAACATCCAGCCGGTGAAGATGCGT
>CAYYSM010000426.1:0-2219 GCA_964474225.1 uncultured Hyphomicrobiaceae bacterium | reverse complement strand
TGCCCTCGCCGAAGCGGCAGATGGTCGGGCCGTTCATCTTCTTCGACCAGATGGGACCGGCGGACTTCCTGACCGGCAAGGGGATCGACGTGCGCCCGCACCCGCATATCGGACTGGCGACGGTCACCTATCTCTATCGCGGCGAGTTCCAGCATCGCGACTCGCTCGGCACGAATCAGATGATCTATCCCGGCGAGGTCAACTGGATGATCGCCGGGCACGGCGTCACGCATTCCGAGCGTACCAGCGCCGAGACCCGCGCGCAGCCGCACAAGCTGTTCGGTATCCAGACCTGGGTGGCGCTGCCGGAAGACCATGAAGAGACCGGCGCGGCCTTCGAGCACCACGGGAAAGAGGCGCTGCCCTGTTTCGACGCGGAAGGCAAAAAGGTCCGGCTCATCATCGGCGAAGCCTATGGAGAGCGCGCGCCGGTCAAGACCTTCTCCCAAATGTTTTATGCCGATGCGGCGCTTGATCCGGGCGCGCTCCTTCCGCTGCCCGACAACCACGAGGATCGCGGCGTCTACGTTGTTGAAGGCTCCATCGAGATCGGCGGCGACACCTTCGAGAGCGGGCGCATGATGGTGTTCCGCCCCGGCGACCGGATGAGCGTCAAGGCCGGGCCGCAGGGCGCGCGGCTGATCCTGCTGGGCGGCGAGACCCTGAACGGGCCGCGCTACATCTGGTGGAACTTTGTCGCCTCCTCGCCGGAGAAGATCGAGCACGCCAAGCGCGCCTGGGCCGAGGGCGACTGGGCGCATGGCCGCTTTCAGCTGCCGCCGGGCGACACTGACGAATTCATCCCGCTACCCGAATGAGGACCGCATGACGATCATTCAGCCCAACGCGATGGTTGAGCGCGCGCGAGCACTGGCGCTATGACGGCAGCGCGCGGCCACCTTTCGCCGAACAGCCGGGGCCGGGGCAGGAGTCCGTCTGGGATTTCCCGCGCCCGCCGCGTATCGAGCCGACCGACAAGCTGCTGTGCGTGATGCTGGGCGACACCGAGCTTGCGCGCACAACGCGCGGGATGCGCGTGCTGGAGACGGCCGGCGCGCCGACCTTCTACTTCCCGCCGGAGGACGTGAACACAAACCTGCTGCGCCGCACGGGCGACAGCTTCCATTGCGAGTGGAAAGGCATCTCCGAGGAGTTGGCGGCGGACGGCGTCCAGCGCGCCGGCTGGGTGCTGATCCAGGCCTATCCCGAATTCGGCGATCTGATCGGCTGGTACGCGTTCTACCCGCAAGAATTGGCCTGCTATGTCGGCGACGAGCGCGCGGAGAGCCAACCGGGCGGCTATTATGGCGGCTGGGTGACCTCCGACATCGCCGGGCCGATCAAGGGCGCGCTCGGCAGCGCAAGCTGGTGAACGGTGCGCAGCGTCATAGAAGATACACGCCATCCCGGCATAGTCGCGGCGATTCGCATCCAAGGGAGAGCCGCGATTGACCGGACTCTGGGACGCCGTGCTCGCTTTCGTGCGTGACCACGAAGCCTATCTTCTGCCGATCGCCTTTCTCATCTGCATGGCCGAATCGGTGATCGTCGTCTCGCTGTTCGTGCCGAGCACGATCATCCTGCTCGCCTCCTCCACGCTGCTGGGCGCGAGCGGAGTCGGCGTCGCCACGCTGTGGATCGCCGCCGGGTTGGGTGCGGCCCTTGGCGACTGGGTGTCGTACGGGTTGGGGCGGTTCACTTACCGCCGGATGCGGCACCGCTGGCCGTTCTATCAGAACCGGCGCACGGTCGCGCGCGGGCGGCTGTTCTTCGCGCAGTGGGGTTGGGCGAGCCTGTTCTTCACGCGATTCATGGGGCCGCTGCGCTCGTTCACACCACTGGTGGCGGGGATCTGCCGGATGCCGCTGTTGCCCTTTGGGCTGGCGAGTCTGATGTCGGCTTTCGTTTGGGCGGCGGCAGTGCTGGCGCCGACGGGCATCGGCGCGGGCTTCCTTCTGGGACGATGATGGGCGGGGCGTGATGGCCCCGCCCGAGAGTCCTACTCGATAAGCGCGACGTCGACGATCTCGCCGTCCTGGATTTCCCAGTGGCCGATCGTGCCCGGCACGTCGCCGGCCTCATCGAAGTCCACGGAACCAGCCGCGCCCTCGTAGTTGATGTCCTGACCGTCAGCCAGCAGCTGGACGGCCTTCTCCCATTCGCCCGGCAGGATCACCTCGCCCGGCGGGTTGGCGACATCGCGGAGGTTGTCGCGGATC
>CAYYSM010000425.1:0-2232 GCA_964474225.1 uncultured Hyphomicrobiaceae bacterium | reverse complement strand
TTTCGCTCGGCCGGTTCCAGGCGGTCCAGCCAACTGAGCTCCTCCAGTTCCAGGATGAAGGAGCCGACCTGGGCGAAGGTGGAGTATCCGCCGATCGACTTCCAGGACATCTATTACTATTCGGCGCCCAAGTCGATGGACGGGCCGGCGAGCCTCGATGAAGTCGATCCGGAGCTTCTGCGCACCTATGAAAAGCTAGGCATCCCGCTGAAGGAGCAGGAGATTCTCGCAGGCGTGCGCAAGGCCGACGAGCCGAGCCAGCTTGAGGAAGACAGCGGCTATCAGTCGAGCAATGTCGCGATTGACGCGGTGTTCGACAGCGTGTCCGTCGTCACGACCTTCAAGGAGGAGCTGGCCAAGGCCGGGGTGATCTTCTGCTCGATCTCCGAGGCGATGCGCGATTATCCGGACCTCGTCCAGAAGTATCTGGGCTCGGTCGTGCCGAAGTCCGACAACTATTTCGCCGCGCTGAATTCGGCCGTGTTCACCGACGGTTCGTTCGTCTACGTGCCGGAAGGCGTGCGCTGCCCGATGGAACTGAGCACCTACTTCCGCATCAACGAGAAGGATACCGGGCAGTTCGAGCGCACGCTCATCATCGCCGACAAGGGCGCGTATGTCAGCTACCTGGAGGGCTGCACCGCGCCGATGCGCGACGAGAACCAGCTCCACGCGGCGGTGGTCGAGCTGATCGCGCATGAGGATGCGGAGATCAAGTACTCGACCGTGCAGAACTGGTATCCGGGCGATAAGGACGGCAAGGGCGGCGTCTACAACTTCGTGACCAAGCGCGGCGACTGCCGTGGCGACAACTCGAAGATTTCCTGGACGCAGGTCGAGACCGGGTCCGCGATCACCTGGAAGTATCCGAGCTGCATCCTGCGCGGCGACAATTCGCGCGGCGAGTTCTACTCCATCGCAATCTCGAACGGTCACCAGCAGATCGACTCAGGGACCAAGATGATCCATCTGGGCAAGAACACCTCCAGCCGGATCGTCTCCAAGGGTATCGCCGCGGGCTTTTCGGACAACACCTATCGCGGTCTGGTCTCGGCGCACCGCAAGGCGCGCGGCGCGCGCAACTTCACGCAGTGCGACAGCCTGCTGATCGGCGACAAGTGCGGCGCGCACACGGTGCCCTACATCGAGGCCAAGAACCCGACGGCGCAGTTCGAGCACGAGGCGACGACCTCGAAGATCTCCGACGACCAGCTCTTCTACGCCATGCAGCGCGGTCTGTCGGAAGAAGAGGCGGTCGCGCTGATCGTCAACGGCTTCGTGCGCGACGTGATCCAGCAACTGCCGATGGAGTTCATGGCCGAGACGCAGCGCCTGATCGGCATCAGCCTGGAAGGCTCGGTCGGTTAATCAGCCCTGTGCGGGATGCACGGATGCGTTCCGGGCATCCATCCGCCCCGGGGCCGCGCCAGGGATTGGCAGAGCATCGACGAGACGGGAAACAAGGAAGAACGACGATAATGCTTGAGATCAAGAACCTGCACGTGAAGATCGCCGAGGAAGACGCGGAGATTATCCGCGGCCTCGACCTCACCGTGCCGAAGGGGCAGGTGCACGCGATCATGGGGCCAAACGGCTCGGGCAAGTCCACGCTGGCCTATGTTCTGGCCGGCAAGGAGGACTACGAGGTTACCGAAGGCTCGATCCGCTGGAACGGCGAGGACCTGCTGGAGATGGAGCCGGACGAGCGCGCCCGCGCCGGCGTGTTCCTGGCGTTCCAGTATCCGCTGGAGATCCCCGGCGTCGGCTCGATGACCTTCCTGCGCACCGCCGTCAACGCCCACCGCAAGGCGCGCGGCGAGGCGGAGATGAGCACGCCGGACTTCATGAAGCTCGTGCGCGAAAAGGCGGGCGATCTCGGTATCTCGATGGACATGCTAAAGCGCGCGGTGAACACCGGCTTCTCCGGCGGCGAGAAGAAGCGCTTTGAAATCCTGCAGATGTCGCTGCTGGAGCCGGGCCTGTGCGTCCTCGATGAAACCGACTCAGGCCTCGACATCGACGCGGTGCGCATCGTCTCGGACGGTGTGAACAAGCTGCGCGACCCGAACCGGGCTGTCCTGGCGATCACGCACTATCAGCGCCTGCTGGATTACATCGTGCCGGATCACGTGCATGTCCTGATCAATGGCAGGATCGCGCGTTCCGGCGACAAGAGCCTGGCGCTGGAGCTGGAGAAATCCGGCTATGCCGCTTACGGCGAGCAGGCCGCGT
>CAYYSM010000424.1:0-2248 GCA_964474225.1 uncultured Hyphomicrobiaceae bacterium | reverse complement strand
GCCGCCGAGGGCGCGCATGTGATCCTGACCGACCTCGATGAGGCGGGCGTTCAGGCCGGAGCCGAGGCCATTCAGGCGGAAGGCGGGCGCGCGTCGCACGCGAAGCTGGATGTGACCGACCCGGACGCGATCGCGCGGGTCTTCGCCGACATCGAGCGCGCGCATGGCAAGCTGCATGTCCTCGTCAATAACGCCGGCAACTTGCTCCGCGCCGATTTCCGGCACATGGAGGACAGCGACTGGGAGCGCGTGCTGAACCCGCATCTTTGGGGCACGGTGCGCGTCACGCGCGCGGCCTTTCCACTTCTGAAGGCGGCCGACGGCGCGGCAATCGTCAACCTTTCCTCGATCATGGCCAGCCAGCACGCGCGCCAGCTTTCGGCCTATTCGACGGCCAAGGCGGCCATCGCCGGCCTGTCGCGCAGCCTGGCCGTGGAGTTCGCGCCCTACAACATTCGCGTCAACTATCTTTGCCCCGGCTTCATCCCGACCACGCTGACTGACCGCTACACCAACAATCCGCATCTCTCGAAGGCGCTCATCGCGCAGATGCCGATGCGCCGCTTCGGCACGCCCGAGGAAGTCGCGAAGGCAGCGCTTTTCTTCGCCAGCGATGACTCCGCCTACACCACGGGCCAAGGGATGATGGTCGATGGCGGGATGAGCCTGAATCTCGCCTGATGGTCAAATTTTCGTGACCGCGCTCCGCTTGATCCGCCGCAATCGCGGGATACCTGCATGGCGACGGCCGGATGACGCGGGGCGATCGGTCGCCCTTGCGCGGTATTCCGGTCCATCCGGCGAAATCATTGTGAGACAGGGAGACGTTGATGGCTTGGAAAGGATTTCTGGCTGGCAGTTCGTTCGCACTTGCTGGGTTGTTCGGCGCCGCGCTGATGGCGGTGCCGAGCACAGACGCGCTTGCCGAGCCGCAGACCTACGAGTTCGACAAGAACCACACCCAGATCCGCATCACCTGGAACCATTTGGGTCTGAGCGAGCAGTCCCTCCGGTTCGCGGACTATTCGGGCACGGTCACCTTCGATGAGGCAGACGTGTCGAACAGCGCGGTCGCGGTGACGATCGACCCGGCCAGCGTGGATTCCGGCGTTGCCGATTTCGACGATCACCTGCGCAGCAGCGACTTCTTCCATGTCGAGGAGCATCAGGAGATCACCTTCGAGACGACCGAGGTGGTGCGCACCGGCCCGGACAGCGGCCGCATGACCGGCGATCTCACGATCAAGGGCATCACCAAGCCGGTGACGCTGGACGTGCAGCTCAACTATTCCGGCGAGCACCCGCTCGCAGCGTTCAACGATCAGTACAAGGGCCGGCAGGCCGCCGGCTTCACCGCCACGGGCCGCGTGCTGCGCAGCGACTTCGATCTCGGCCGCTTTGCGCCGGTCGTGTCCGACTGGGTGGAGATCGAAATCAACACGGAACTCTACTACGACACCGAGAGCTAAAAACCTTCCGGCCGGGGCCGCGCGTCCCGGCCTACTCCGCCGTGACAGCGGCGCTGGGGCCGAGCGCCGCCGAGGTGCCCGCCACCGTCTCCTCGATCAGCCGGTCCACCACCGCGTTCTGCGCGTCCCGCTCGCTCATGCCGCTGGCGAGGGCTGCCTGATAAACCGCGAGCTGCCGATCCGCGCTCGTGCCGCGCGCCAGAATGGTGTGCACGTTCTCGACCTCGGCGCGCATCCCCAGCGCGTCGGCATCCTCGCCGATCAGCACCAGCAATTCGTCCATCAACTCGCTGAAGCCAATGATCTCGCCGCGGCCGAAGTCGATCATGCCCTTCTCGATGCCGTAGCGTTGCGCGCGCCAGCGGTTCTCGGTGAGCAGAAAGTTGGTGTAGGCCCGCCAGCGCTTGTTCTCGCGGCGCAGGCGATAGAGCATCCGGCAGATGCAGGCGAACAGCGAAGCGATGGTTATCGCATCATCCATCAGCGTGCAGATGTCCGGCACGCGCATTTCCAGCGTCGGGAACTTCGCTGATGGACGCAGATCCCACCAGACCTTGGTGGCGTCCTCGATCACGCCGGCCTTTACCAGCACATCGACCGTGCGCTGATATTCGCCGTAGCTGTCGAACTGGGCGGGCAGGCCGGTGCGGGGCAACTCGTCGAACACCGACAGGCGATAGGATTTCAGCCCCGTGACTTCCCCCTTCCAGAACGGCGAGGACGACGACAGCGCCAGCAGATGCGGCATGAAGTAGACGGCCTGATTGAGCAGGTCGATG
>CAYYSM010000423.1:0-2272 GCA_964474225.1 uncultured Hyphomicrobiaceae bacterium | reverse complement strand
ACGCGGCAATGAAGCGGCTGAACCAGACATTCGTCCAGCAGTGGCGCGAGCTGAGTCCGCAATTCCTCCCCTTTGCGGACGCGGCCACGCCCGAACTGCCCTTGGGGCGGCTGCTGAGGCTGTCTTTGTTCCAGGTCTCGGTCGGCATGGCCGTGGTGCTGCTGACCGGCACGCTCAACCGCGTGATGATCGTCGAGCTTGGCGTACCGGCCTGGCTGGTGGCGCTGATGGTCGCGATCCCGCTGGTCTTCGCGCCGCTGCGCGCCTTCATCGGCTACAAGTCGGACACGCATCGCTCGTTCCTCGGCTGGCGCCGCGTTCCCTACATCTGGTTCGGCACGCTCATGCAGTTCGGCGGGCTGGCGATCATGCCCTTCGCGCTGCTGATCCTCTCAGGCGACACGACCGGGCCGATCTGGATCGGCCATGCCGCCGCGGCGCTCGCTTTCCTGCTGGTCGGCGCGGGGCTGCATACGACTCAGACCGCCGGCCTAGCGCTCGCCACCGATCTGGCGACCGAGGACACGCGGCCGCGGGTCGTCGCCCTGCTCTATGTCATGCTGCTGGTCGGCATGTTCGCCAGCGCGCTCGTCTTCGGCTTGCTGCTGTCCGACTTCACCCAGCTCAAGCTGATCCAGGCGGTGCAGGGGGCGGCTGTTGTGACGATGGTCCTCAACCTGATCGCGCTATGGAAGCAGGAAAGCCGCGACCCGGCGAAGACCGCGCATGACCGCCCGCGCCCCAGCTTCAGCGAGACCTGGCGCAGCTTCACGCAGGGCAGACGCTCAGGGCGCATGTTCTTGGGCGTTGGGCTGGGCACCGCGGCCTTCGCAATGCAGGACGTTCTGCTGGAGCCTTATGGCGGCGAGGTGCTGGGCCTTTCGGTGGCCGCGACCACCACGCTGACGGCGATCCTCGCGGGCGGGATGCTGGCCGGCTTGGCCTACGCGGCGCGCGCGCTCGGCCGCGGTTCCGATCCCTTCCGGCTCGCAGGGCTGAGCGCGGTTGTGGGCATCGCCGCCTTCTCGGCCGTGATCTTCGCCGGGCCGCTCGAATCCGCCACCTTGTTCCGCGTCGGCTCTGCGCTGATCGGCTTCGGCGCCGGGCTGTTCGCGGTCAGCACGCTGATTGCCGTAATGGACATGGCCGAAGGCGACAACGGCGGGTTGGCGCTGGGCATCTGGGGCGCGGTGCAGGCAACGGCTGGCGGCGGCGCGATCGCGCTCGGCGGGCTGCTGCGCGACGGCGTCTCGGCATTGGCGACGAGCCAGGCGCTGGGGCCGGGGCTGGCAAGCAGCTACATCGGCTACAGCTTCGTCTATCACCTCGAAATTCTTCTGCTGTTCGCAACGCTGGCCGTGATCGGACCGCTCGTACGGCGGTCGGGAGCGCGCGCGCGGCGTCGCAAGTCGCAATTCGGTCTCGCTGAGTTTCCCGGCTAGCGAGCTTACTACGGAGGCAGAGTGATGGAAGTCATAGGAGATATAACCAGTCACATCGACGTGGCGCAGGTGGTGCTCTACGCGTTCTGGATCTTTTTCGCGGGGCTGATCTTCTACCTGCGGCGCGAGGATCGGCGGGAAGGCTATCCGCTTGAGTCAGAGGTGACCGGACAGTTGGATGAAGGCTCTCGCGGCCTGTGGGTGCCCGAGCCGAAGGTGTACCTTCTGCCGCATGGCGGCACGACGATGTTGCCGAGCGACCGAATCGACCCGCATCCGGCGAACATGGAGCCGGCGGAGCCGTGGTCCGGCGCGCCGTTCGAGCCAACCGGAAACCCGATGCTCGACGGCGTCGGCCCGGCCTCCTACGCGCATCGGTCCGACGTGCCGGAACGCATGGAAGACGGCTCGGCGACGATCGTGCCGCTGCGCGTGGCCACAGACTTCACCATCGCCGAGGGAGACCCCGATCCGCGCGGCATGGAAGTGATCGGCGCGGATCGCGAGGTTGCTGGCACCGTGAAGGATGTCTGGGTCGACCGCGCCGAGCAGATCATCCGCTATCTGGAGATCGAGGTGCCGGCTCGCGAGGCCGCCCAGCCCCAGGGCGAGGAAGGCGCGCCGGCCGGCCCGTCCACCGTCACGGTGCTTGCGCCGATGACCATGAGCGAGATCAAGGGCGGAAGCTTCAAGCCCCACTTCGTGAAGATCAACGCCCTTACCGCCGAGCAGTTCGCCGATGTGCCCAAGACCAAGCACCCCGATGAGGTGACGCTGCTCGAGGAAGACAAGATCGTTGGATATTTTGGCGGCGGCACGCTTTATGCCAT
>CAYYSM010000422.1:0-2276 GCA_964474225.1 uncultured Hyphomicrobiaceae bacterium | reverse complement strand
TCTGACCGAACTGTGCGATACGGGCGGCGAGGTTGCGGCGCAGGCGGCGCTGGCGCAGCTCGCGCTTGCGGCGGGGCTTTACGCCGGGCCGGTGACGGGGACGAAGGCCGTGCCGATGGTCGGCGCGTGGACGCCAGAGCATGGCGCGTGCTGCCCGCTCGCGGCGTTTCCGGCGGGGAGCGATCGCCCGCGTATCCTCGTGACGTTTTACCGGGCCTATCTGACGGCGGCTGACCTGGCGCCGGTCAAGGCGCTGTTCGCGGCGTTCCGCGCGCGCGGCTTTGACGTTGCCGGGCTGTTCGCGCCCTCGCTGAAGGCCCCGGAACCGGCCGGCTGGCTGGCGCGGCAGGTGGCGTTTGCGCAGCCCGCCGCAATCGTCAACGTGACGTCTTTTTCCGGCAAGGGCGATGACGGGACCTCGCCGCTGGATGCGGCAGGCGTGCCGGTGTTCCAGATGGCGCTGGCGACCTCGACGGAAGAAGCCTGGGCGGAGTCCGAGCGCGGGTTGTCGCCGCCCGACCTGGCGATGCATGTGGTGCTGCCCGAGGTGGACGGGCGCATCTTCGCCGGCGTCGGCTCGTTCAAGGAGCCGGGCGCGCTCGACGAGGCGCTGCAATTCTCGCGTTATTGCCATCAGTCGCATGCCGCGCGCGTCGAGGCGGTCGCCGACCGGGTCGCGCGATGGGTTGCGCTCGCGGAGAAGCCGGCGGCGGAGAAGCGCCCGGCGCTCGTGCTCTCGACCTATCCGGGCAAGGACTGGAACATGGCCCATGCCGTCGGGCTGGACGCGATCGCATCCGCCGAGGCGATCCTGAGCGATCTCGGCGGAGCGGGCTACGAGGTTGCGGATGGGCCGGCGCTCGAAGCCGCGCTATCGCAGGAGACGATTGCGTGGCCGCTCGAGGCCTACCGCACGGCGCTGGAGACGCTGCCGGCGAAGCTGCAGACCGATCTCGCCGCCGCCTGGGGTGCGCCGGAGGACGACGCCGCTTGCCGCGAGGGCGCATTCCACTTCGCCGCCACACGACGCGGCGCGGCGCTGGTCGCGCTGCAACCCGAGCGCGGCGCGCCCGAACAGCGTTACGACGACTACCACGACATTTCCCGTGTGCCGCGCCACGCCTATGTCGCGTTCTATCTCTGGCTGCGCCACGCGATCGGCAGCGACGCGCTCATCCACATCGGCGCGCATGGGACGCTCGAATGGCTGCCGGGCAAATCGGTCGCGCTTTCGGGCGATTGCTGGCCGGAGGCGCTGATCGGTGATCTGCCAGTCATCTACCCGTTCATCGTCAACGACCCCGGCGAGGCCGCGCAGGCCAAGCGCCGGATCGGCGCGGTCACGCTCGGTCATGTGCCGCCGCCGCTGCGCACGAGCGGCGCGCCGGAGCGGCTTTCGCGGCTGGAGGCGCTGCTCGATGAATTCTCCAATGCCGATGGGCTGGACCCCAAGCGCCGCGACCGGCTGCAATCCGACATCCGCGAGGAGGCGCGCGCGCAGGGCGTCGAAGCCGATCTCGGGCTGGATGAAGCGGCCTGCCCGGCGGAGGCGATCACGCGGATCGACCGCTTCGTCTGCGACGTGAAGGAGAGCCAGTTCAGCGACGGGCTGCATGTCTGGGGGCGGACGCCCGCACGGCCCGGTGCGTTCGATGTGCGCCAGTCGGTGGCCGATGAGCGCCGCGCGCTGCGCGACGCGCTTACCGGCCGGCGCATCCCGGCCGGGCCCTCCGGCTCGCCCTATCGCGGGCGCACCGACGTGCTGCCCACGGGCCGCAACCTCTACACGACCGACCCGCGAGCCGTGCCGACCCGCTCGGCCTACGCGCAGGGCGTCAAGCTCGGCGAGGAGCTGGTGCGTCGGCACCTCCAGGACCACGGCGACTGGCCGCGCGGCCTCGTGGTCGACCTCTGGGGCTCGGCGACAATGCGCACGGCGGGCGAGGATTTCGCGATGGCGCTGCACCTTCTGGGCGTCAAGCCGGTCTGGGATGATGGTTCGGAGCGCGTCTCGGGCATCGAGGTACTGCCGATCGCCATGCTGGAGCGCCCGCGTATCGACGTGACGCTGCGCGTGTCGGGCCTGTTCCGCGATGTGTTCCCCACGCTCTCGGCGCTCTACCAGCAGGCGATCCGCGCGCTCGCCGCGCGCGACGAGCCGGCCGAGTGGAACCCGTATGCCGGGCAGGACACTGGTGCGCGCGTCTACGGCCCGAAGCCGGGTAGCTATGGGCTGGGCATGGGCGGAGCGGTCGAAGACTATACGCCGGAAGGCC
>CAYYSM010000421.1:0-2277 GCA_964474225.1 uncultured Hyphomicrobiaceae bacterium | reverse complement strand
CATCGATCGCCTCGTCGGGCTGCTCGAGAGCAACGACGACTGCGTGATGGCCACGCTGGCCTGTCCGTTCGACCGCGCCGAGGATGTGCTCTCGCCCAGCACGACAAAGGTGGTGCTGGATCGCTCCGGTCGTGCCGTCTATTTCAGCAAGGGCGTGATCCCGTACGCCCGGGACGACGGCGGTGAGGTCAAGAATCCCCAAGACTACTTGCTGCACCTGGGAATCTACGCCTATCGGCGAGACTTCCTGCTGACGTACGCCAACATGGCGCCCACGCCGTTGGAGCGGACCGAGCGACTCGAGCAGCTTCGCGCCCTGGAGAACGGGCACAAGATCGTCGTGGGCATCGTGGAGCGGGCCGGCATCGGCGTGGACACACCCGAGGAGTACGCGGAGTTCGTGAGACGGCATCGGGCGAGCCAGGGACAAGCCGTTTGAATCAGGAGTCGCAGCGCATGGATGCGGAAAGCATGCTTTCGTCGATCAGCAAGGTGTCCGACGACACCGAGTTCTACACCCCCATGCCCGCCGGCTACAAGCCGGGCAAGACCAAGTACGTCGTCGTCTTCGGCACGGTCATGAGCGGACTGGGCAAGGGGATCTTCAGCTCCTCGCTCGCCAAGGTGCTCCAAGACAAGGGCCTCACCGTCGCCCCCATCAAGCTCGAGGGATACCTCAACCTCGACAGCGGCACGCTGAATCCCTATCGCCACGGTGAGGTCTTCGTGCTCGACGACGGCATGGAATGCGACATGGACCTCGGCACCTACGAGCGGATGCTCGACCAGGACCTGACGCATCAGAACTTCGCCACGAGCGGCCAGATGTACACCCGCGTGCTCGAAAAGGAGCGACAGGGCAGCTATCTGGGTCGCGACGTCCAGATGATCCCGCACGTGACCGGCGAGGTGAAGCTCAAGCTTCGCGAATTGGCCGTCAGTACCGATGCCGACGTCGTATTCGTCGAGATCGGCGGGACGGTCGGCGACGTCGAGAACGCGTATTACATCGAGGCCGTCCGCGAAATGGCGTTCGAGGAAGGGCGCGACACCTTCTGCATGGTCTCGCTGACCTACATCCTCGAGCCGCCCGCCCTCGGGGAGCAGAAGTCCAAGGCGGCCCAGCTGGGCATCGGGGCGCTGCTGGCCCGCGGGATTCAGCCGCACATCATCGCCTGCCGCGCGCAGAATCCCGTCACGCGGAAGGTCCGCGAGAAGCTCGCCTTGTACAGCAACGTCGACCTCCAGAACGTCTTCTCGATGCACGATTGCGATACGGTCTACATGATCCCGGAGATGCTGCGGGAGGCCGGCATCGACCAGGCGGTGCTCGACATCCTGCGGATCGGCGATCGCGTGGACCCGAACGCCGACCGGCGCGCGCGGCAGACCTGGGTCGAGTACATGGCCCGCTTCCGATCCGCCCGCAAGCCGCTCACCATCGGGATCACCGGGAAATACACCTCCCTGCGGGACAGCTACGCCAGCATCATCAAGGCCCTCGAGCATTGCGGAACACACACGGGCGTCCGCGTGCGGATCAAGTGGATCGACACGAGCGACCTGACCGACGAGACCGCGCCGCAAGAGCTGAAGGACGTCCATGGCATCATCGTGCCGGGCGGCTTCGGGGCGCGCGGCGCGGAGGGCAAGATCCGTTGCATCCGGTACGTCCGGGAGCACAAGATCCCCTACCTGGGCCTGTGCTACGGCTTCCAGCTTGCCGTGGTCGAGTACGCGCGCACCGTGTGCGGCCTGGAAGACGCCAACAGCACCGAGCTCGACGCCGAGTGCAGGGAGCCGGTCATCGACATCCTCCCCGAGCAGAAGCAGATCGAGGGTTTGGGCGGCAACATGCGGCTCGGCGGGCGCGACATCGTCCTCAAGGACGGCACGCGGGCCAAGAAGATCTTCAACAACGCCAGCGAGGTCCGCATGCGATTTCGCCATCGCTACGAGGTCGACCCACGCTACATCGAGAGGCTCGAGGCCGGCGGACTCATCTTCAGCGGACACGCGCCCGATTACCCCATCATGCAGATCCTCGAGCTGCCCGAGGACGTGCACCCGTACTTCCTCGGCACACAGGCCCACCCCGAGCTCATCAGCAGACCGCTCCGGCCCGAGCCGCTGTTCCTGAATCTCGTCAAGGCCGCGATCCACTACGCCTACCCCAACGGCTTGGATGCCGAGACGGCCACCGCGACGGAGTCCGAGGCCGTGCAGGCCTACTAAGCTGCACCACGCACGGACCTATTGTTTGGGTGTCACCGATAC
>CAYYSM010000420.1:0-2278 GCA_964474225.1 uncultured Hyphomicrobiaceae bacterium | reverse complement strand
CGCAGGCGGCTGGCCTCGACGATCGTGCCGATGTTCTGGCGGTGGCGGCGCGCGACGCGCTGGTGTGAAAGCCGGTAAAGCCCGTCCTGCCCACGCTGAAGCCGCCGGTAGCGCTCGTAATTGCTCAGGACCGAGCCGCCATCGACGGCGAAGCGGAACAGCGCGTCGAACTCCGCGCGCGACATGCCGGCATAGGGCGCGGCGCTCGTGACTTCGCGATAGAGCGCTTCCGCGCACACCGGCCCGGCGCAGGCGCAGTTGAGGATATACTGGATGACGGTGTCGCGGGTGGCGGTCCAGTCCTCCACGCCGTCGAGCACTCCGTTTTCGATCGCCTCGATCGCGGCGAGGCACTCCAGCGTCTCGAAGCGGTTGGTCGGCACCAGCAGCGCGCGGCTCGGCTCGTCCAGCCGGTGATTGGCCCGGCCGATGCGCTGCAACAGCCGGCTGACGCCCTTCGGCGCGCCGACCTGCACGACGAGATCGACATCGCCCCAATCGATGCCAAGCTCCAGCGCCGAGGTGGCGACGACCGCGCGCAGATTGCCGTCCGCCATCATGGCCTCGGTCTTGCGCCGCTGCTCTTTGTCGAGGCTGCCGTGATAGACGGTGATCGGCAGGGCGTCCTCGTTCGCCTGCCACAGCCATTGCAGCATCAGTTCGGCCTGCGCGCGCGTGTTGACGAACAGGATCGAGTTGCCTGCCGCGCGGACCGCATCGTAAATCTCGGGGATCGCGTAGCGCGCCATGAAGCCGCCATAGGGCAGGGCCGTCTCGGTGCGCAGCATCTCGATCTGCGGGCGCGGCGCGGCTTCGGCGATGTGCACGGTGGCGGGCGCGCCGCTGCTGCCGAGCCATTCGGCCAGCCCGTCCGGGTCGGCGACGGTCGCGGACAGGCCGAAGCGGACATGATCCGGCGCAAGCTGGCGCAGCCGGGCGAGGGCGAGCGCGGTGAAGTCGCCGCGCTTGGTGGCCGCGAAGCTGTGGGTCTCATCAACCACGACCGCGCGCACGCGTCCGAAGATGCGCGGCGCGTCCGGGTAGGACAGCATCAGCATCAGCGATTCCGGCGTGGTCAGAAGGATGTCCGGCGGCGTGCGGCGTTGGCGCTGGCGTTTCGCGCCCGGCGTGTCGCCTGTGCGGCTCTCGGTGCGGACGTTCAGGCCCATCTCCTCGATGGGGGCGGTCAGATTGCGCGCGATGTCGTTTGTGAGCGCCTTGAGCGGCGATATATAAAGGGTGTGGAGCCGCCCTTCGCCGTTCTCGTGAATGTCGATCAGCGATGGCAGTAGCCCGGCGAGCGTCTTGCCGCCGCCTGTCGGCGCGATGAGCAGGGTTGAGCGGCGCTCGCGGAACGCGCGGATGAGCGCGCGCTGGTGATCGTGCAGCCGCCAGCCGCGCGCGGTGAACCAGTCTGAGACGTAATCCGGTATTTCTGGCGTGCCGGTCATTCAAACAGCCGAAAACGAATTGCAAAAACGTCAATCACACCCAAGCACATGGATGGAGGTCCGCCCGGAGGGTTTGTTCTGCAAGCCCGGCGGGTTCTACATCGACCCCATCCGTCCGGTGAAGCACGCCCTCATCACGCATGGTCACGCCGATCATGCGCGCGCCGGGCACGAATGCGTCATGGCGACGCCGGAGACGCTGGCAATCATGGCGAGCCGCGCGGGCGCGGATTTCGCCGAGCACCAAATCCCGATGCCGTATGGCGAAATTACGGGGACCAGCGGGGTCGGGATCAGCTTTCACCCCGCGGGGCACATCCTGGGAAGCGCGCAAATCCTGCTGGAGCATGCCGATACGCGGCTGGTCATCTCGGGTGACTACAAGCGCGAGCGGGATCCGACCTGCGCGCCGTTCGAGGTGGTGCCGTGCGACGTGTTCGTGACGGAGGCGACCTTCGGCCTGCCGGTGTTCCGCACGCCGCCGGTGGAAAGCGAGGTCGACAAGCTGCTCGGCTCGCTGCGGCTGTTCCCGGAGCGGGCGCACGCCGTGGGCGTCTACGCGCTCGGCAAGTGCCAGCGGCTCATCCGCGCGCTGCGCGATGCGGGCTATGACCGGCCGATCTACCTGCATGGCGCGCTGGTCAAGCTTTGTGAGCTTTACGAAGAGCAGGGCATCGCGCTGGGTGAGTTGGTCCGGGTCTCGGAGGTCGACCGCAGCGCGCTGGCCGGCGAAATCGTGCTGTGCCCGCCCGGGTCACTCGCCGACCGCTGGTCGCGCCGCCTCCCCAATGTGCTGCCGGTGATGGCGTCGGGCTGGATGCAGGTGC
>CAYYSM010000419.1:0-2295 GCA_964474225.1 uncultured Hyphomicrobiaceae bacterium | reverse complement strand
TCGGCACGCGCACCCTGGCCATCTACCTCGTCACGATCGCGGCGGGCAGCGTGGTCTTGCGCGACGTGGACGCGCGCGTGACCGTCGCCGGCGTGCCCGCCAAAGTGGTGGGCCTGGCCGGCTGCCCCGAACCGGCCCGCGCGATGAACCAGCTGTTCGGCTCCATCGGCTCGGAACCGGAAGAGCCGGAAGAAGAATAAGCCTGCGCGCGGCTTGACCTGGCCCGGCGGCGTCTGTAGCGATGAAGGCGCTTCGAGGGGCGCGTTTGAGCGCGGGCGAAATCCAACACTGACAGGGACAATGACATGAAGCGCGAAGAAATCACGCGCCTGCAAAGCTATTTGCAACGCAAATTCGAGCTGCCCGAGCTTGAGGTGCGTCAGCGCAAGAAGCAGGACGATTCCGCCGAAGTCTATATCGGCGGGGAATTCATCGGTGTCCTCTACCGCGACGACGATGACGAGGATCTGTCCTACCAGTTCCAGATGGCCATCCTGGAGATGGACCTGGAGTAATCCGGCGGCTCACAGCCCCAGAAGCTGCTCCGCCCGGCTCGGCCGCGCGCCGGGAATATAGGCGTCAAACGCGGCCCAGAACTGATCGCGCAGGCCATTGCGCTCCTGTAGCACTTCGTGGCGCGCGCCCGGCACCAGGACATGCGCGCCCATGCGCAGCCGGCTCGTGAAGCCTTCGATCGCCCTTAGCGATATGATCGGGTCGTTGCCCGACGCGACAATGAGCGCCGGCACCTTCACCGAGCGCGGAAACCCCTCGCTGTTCAACAGCGCCATCGCCTGGCTCGCGGCGTGAAACCAGCCGATCGTCGGGGAGCCAACCGCCAGCTCCGGCGCGGCGCGCAACACCTCCTGGGTGCGCGCATAGCGCTGGGGATCGCTTGTCAGCGGGTTGCCTTCGAATGGCATCTCGTCCATCGCGACGCCGTTGCCGCCCGGCACATGCATTGTGCCCATTCCGCAGAGGGTGAGCATCTCCGCCATGCGTGGCGGCGCGACAACCCGGGCGTGCTGCGGGTCCAGGGCGATGAGCGGCGCGGTCAGGATGATACGGTCGAACCAGCACATCCGCGAGCGGGTGGCGCGCAGCAGGATATTCGCGCCCATCGAATGCGCCAGCGCGTAATACGGCGCCGGGCAATCCGGCAGGACGATCTCGGCCATGAACTGCTCAAGATCGGCGTCGTACTGCCCGAAATCGTCGACATGCCCCTTGCGCGAATTGGCCAGCGGCCGGCTCGATCCGCCCTGACCGCGATGATCCATGATCGCGACCGCGAAGCCGCGCCGGCGCAGATCGGAAATGACCTCGAAATACTTCTCGATGAACTCGGCCCGCCCCATCAGGATGCACACTGTGCCGAGCTTGTTCAGTCCCGTCGGCCCCCACCAGGCGAAACGGATGCGCGCGCCGTCGCTGGCGAGAAAATAGCCTGCCGTCACCCCGCCGGGCACCGGATTGCGCGGCGTCGAGACCAGAACCTCGTCCGCAGTGCGATCCGTCATGGGCACCGGCCCGGCAAATGTCAGCATTTCGGCTCCCCCATGTGACAGGCCGTCAGCGCGCCCAGAGGCGTTGGCCGCCATCGCCATTGAGCGGCCGCGCTTCGACAACGCGGCCTCGACACCCTTCTATCGTGAGTTGGTAAACGGCGCCATTCGGACGGCGCGCCCGCACCACGAAATCGTCACCGGCCGGGCGCAGACCGTGGAAATCCCACCACCCTTGGCGCTTCAGGCGACGGCGTATCTGGCGCGGCCTCAGACAGTCCCCGCGCGCGCCGAAGCCGGGGGTCATCAAGCCGCGGAATGCGTCGGGAGGGCGCCGCAAACGCCGCCGCTCACTGATAGGCCGGTTGCGCCGCAACCCTCGCTGCCGCAAGCCGGGCCGCTGCTGCACCAGGGTGTAAGCGCCGCCGCGCGCCTCGATCGCCTGCCCCGGCGCGCCGATTTGCGCCCCAGCCTCGGGCGCGAGCACGATCACCGACGCGACCGCAAGGACCGCCGCAAAGCACCCCAGCGTGCCACCCCATGCATTATGCCTCGTCATGCTGAAAGCTTGGCATGTGGAGCCTGAACGCCCGGCCAATCGCGTTGTCAGCCGCCGTTCATCTTGGCGAGAGGTCTTGACGCCGCACGCCTCGGACTTACCTCTTAGGTGCATACGCCAAACATGGGTATGCCTTTTCGACTGGCCGCAAGGCAGTGAAAACACATGTCGCTCACAAGGAGGATATGTCATGAGACGTTTTGATCTGACCCCCCTGTACAAGTCGACCGT
>CAYYSM010000418.1:0-2310 GCA_964474225.1 uncultured Hyphomicrobiaceae bacterium | reverse complement strand
TGAGGATGGCGCCGCTGGTGGAGATGGTCAGCGTGGCGCCGGTCAGCGCTGCATCACCGTCGTTCTGGACGTGCACCTCAACGGACATCTCCTCTCCCACGATGCCCGCCAGTCGCAGGGGCGCTCGCGCGATCAGGGGAACAGCTTGATGCTCACTGTAAGGCTGCCAGTCAGCATTAGACCCTTCTCCAATGGATATGATCGCACCAGTTTCAATCTCCACGGCGCTGATCAAATCTTCTTCATTAATGGTCAATAACCATTGTCCATCTGGAGACCAACCCACAGGAACACCATCTCCAATGTGGCGTCGTTCGGTCCCATCGTCTGATACAATTTCGACAAAGCTCCTTTGCGGTATAAACTCGTCTTCGACCCAACCACCAATGAGAGACTCAATGGCAATGTAACGACCGTCAGGGGACCACAATGGATTCAGATCACATATCAATTGATCTACCGGGAACTCGTCTATTAACTGACCATTTCGATCGAACTTGAGAAGTGGACAAGGTCCCAAAAATTCGTTTTCAGGCGGATCTGCACAGATGAGCCAAATGCCATCGGGCGACCAATCGCAAGTCAAGCCCGATTGAAATCCTTCATACCTAGTGTAAGGGGTATCCTCACCCACTTTGATCACAGAGAATGCGACGAAGCAAGCCACATCCCAACAGGGGAATATATTCTCATACCCAACCTGACTTCCATCGGGAGACCAATTCGGGTTAGTCAAGGGCATATCCAGCGTAGGTGAAATAAAATGACGTGCTTCACCTGAGGATAAATCAAAAATCCATAGGCCACCGTAGTTCACCCACCTGGCGCCCGGTTCCAGATACTCGATCTCACAAGGCCTGTCATAAATGATTCGCTCTCCATCTGGTGACCAGTCAAAACCACCTGCAATGTCTGAAGTCAGAATTGTTAGTTCGGAAGCATCAATATCAAACACCATCAGCGAATACTCTCTATCGTCATGGTCATACCTGACGAATGCCAGACGATCTCCGGCGGGAGACCATTTTGGGTCAGAGTACTCGATGTGGACCTGCTCTACTCCACCGGCGTTATACGTCACTCCAGCGTCCGTTGTGATCTGTTGCAACTCGGACCCATCAGGGTGGACCAACCAAACGTTACGATCCAGTCCAATAAATGCGATCCATTCTTTACTATCCCTCAATTCAAATGGGATCAAGGTAGCCATAGATGGCGTCGGTTCAGTTTTTGGCATAAGCACAACGGTTGGTATCGGTGTGCCAACAAGTGGCTCAACGCGGTCCTCCTCACCAGTATAACGCAGGACCAGTAAACCACCGGTTCCATCTGCAACATACACATAATCCTCGGCAGTAGCCACACCAATCGCAGACCCTGGCGTATCGTAGAAACCGACTTCCTTTGGATTGGATGGAGTTGTGACATCCACCACCCGCAGCTCGGTACGTGGAGGTATGTAACCGCCGTTGACAACGTAGGCAAGTCCTTGATCTACGACTACCCCTGTAGCAAAATTCAGCACGTCACCTACTTCCCGTAGGCTATAAGGGTTAGAGACATCTACTACCTGTAAATTATTCTCCCTGGCAGCGACGTAAGCATAGTTTCCAGAAACGGCTATATCCACAGCCCATCCCCCTATGCTAAAGCGCTCTACGTTTACCAGATTATGAGGATTGGAAACATCCACTATCCATACTCCCCAGTCATAGTTGGCGACGTAAGCGTAATCTCCAACGACAACAACCGCTCTGACTTCCCCTGGCATTTTGTGGTAGCCCAATTTTCTTGGATTGGTAGGGTCAGAAACATCCAATATCTGTAAACCGTAAGTGTAACTACTGTAGGAATAATCAGCGATATAGGCATATCCTTCAGCAACTGCAACATTACTAGTAGTTCCTGGTGTTTCGTAAAAGCTTACTTCCCGTGGATTAGTGGGCGCGGAAATATCTATGATTCGTACCCCTCCCTCACCGTCGGCGACGTAGGCATAATTTCCGGAAACGACCGCGTGACTGGCATTCCCTGGTGTGTCGTAGGAACCTAATTCTTTGGGATTCGAGGGTACAGAGACATCTACTACTCGCAGGCCTTCGCTCCCTGCTGCGATATAAGCGTAATGATCAACGAGAAACACATCGTTGGCCACACCCTCAAGATGTCCCACGAACTCTACATCTTCGATTTCAGGGGTGGGAGTTTGCTGTTGAACTGTCCAAGTCTGTCCTTGAGCAGATATCGAGTTTGCCCTGTTTCGATTCGATTGAGCTTCCGTCATCTTAGGTACACTGGTGTATAGTAAAA
>CAYYSM010000417.1:0-2319 GCA_964474225.1 uncultured Hyphomicrobiaceae bacterium | reverse complement strand
TCCCAGGTCGAGGAAGCGCTGGCGTTCTACGCGGCGCACCAGGCGGAGATCGACCGAGCGATCGGGGCGGCGCGGGAACTGGAAGCGGCGTAGGCCTGGATGGAATCTGGGCAATGGCTGCATTGGAATACCGATTTTGGTTGTAAGTGGTGACGAAGACAGGGACCGGAGCGTCCCCGTGACACCGAATCCAGAACCCGGTGGCGCGCATCCAGATGGACGAGGGTGTCTTCGCGACGGTCTTGTATAGCGTACATAAGAGGTGAACTATGAGCAGAAAGAGAAGACGTAAGCGACACCGCCGCCCCAAGCGGTCCGACGACGACGTCCGTTTGACGACGCCTGAGGGGGATGAGATCGTCTTTACGAGTGCACTTTATCGACACACGGACCAGGAAGACGTACTCTCGATTCTACGGTCGGCGGACGATTTCGGGCTTGACGACGACCTGGCGCCAGAATCGGATGGTTCTTACCATTTCCCCTGGTTCGAGACCCGCCCCGACGCTCCACAGCAGTTCGCGCCGCTGGGTAAGCGCGTACTGGCGCATCTAGTCTTGACGCCGACCAAGCTGGAGGTGGAGGCGCCATCTCGCCGCCGCCTGGATGACTGTCGGCAGCGGCTGGAAGAACTGCTGGGCGAGCGGATTCGACTGGTCCAGACTGGGGCCAAGGAGTTAGCCGAGGCGCTGAGTGAGAGATCCCCAACCGAACTGGAGGAGCCGTTCGTCCCCCCGCCAGAGCTCATCGCCGAAATGGAAGATAAGATGCTGCGCCAATGGATCGACGAGTCGATCCCGGCGCTGGGTGGACAAACGCCCCGAGAGGCGGTCAAGACACCCGAGGGTCGCCGGCAGGTCCTGGAACTGATCGAGTACTCGGTGCAAATGCAAAAGAGTATGCCCAAGAGGCCGGGGATGTTCGCCCCGGATTACCGCAAGGTCAAGAAGATGCTTGGCTTGGAGTGATCGATGAATGAGATTGAGTTGAAAGAGCTAATCGTCTCGGGTGAGACATTGACTGTCGAATTCAAGAGTGACCGGGATCCTCTTGCTGATGCTGAACTCATCAACACTGTTACGTGTATGGCTAATGCGCAAGGTGGAACGCTGTTAATCGGAGTTGAAGATGATGGTGCAATAACCGGTTTGCACGCCAGCCGCTTTAGCAGCCGTCCGGAACTTCTGGCTGCCCTGATTGCCAACCGCACGGTTCCGCCATTGAGTGTCGAAGTGACGTTTGGGCAATTGATGATAGATGACATAGAGAAGAGCGTCGCGGTAGTGCGGATTCCTGCGAGCACTCAGCCAATTGCCACTAGCGATGGACGGCTTCTGGTACGATACACTGACACTCGTGGCAACCCAGGTTGTCGCCCCCTTTATCCAAACGAGTTGTTTAACTGGCGGGCCGACCGGATGCAAGTAGACGTGACAGCACGTCCAATTGCTGGCGCTACGTGGGCGGACTTAGATCCGTTGGAATTCGCACGGCTGCGCCGAATACTAGAAGAAAATCGCGGAGACGAGATTCTGCTGGAGCTATCAGATGAAGAGCTTGCCCGCGCTCTGGGTTTAGTTCAGACAGAAGGTAAAGAATTGACGCCTACTCTGTCTGGTCTGTTGTTGCTGGGCAAGGAAGCTGCTTTACAGAGGTACGTACCGACGCACGAGGTTGCTTTTCAAGTGATGCGCGGTACCGATGTGGCAGTCAATACATTTCATCGTTGGCCTTTGCTGCGTACTTTGGAGTGGGTGATAGAATCCTTCCAAGTGCGCAACGAAGAACGGGAGCTCAACATCGGCCTTTTTCGAGTCGGCGTGCCAGCATACGACCGGCGCGGTTTTCGAGAAGCAGTAAACAATGCCTTCATCCACCGGGATTATACCCAACTCGGCACTGTTCATGTCCAAATGCACGACGATCACGTTCGTATCAGCAACCCTGGCGGATTTGTAATCGGGATACGGCCTGATAATCTCCTGGTGACCGACCCCCGTGCCCGAAATCCGCGTATGGCCGATGCTTTCAAGCGCATCGGTCTGGTCGAGCGGACCGGACGCGGGGTGTCCATTATCTATCAAGGCCAATTGCGCAATGGCCGATTGCCTCCTGACTATACCTTGAGCACAGAAGCCAACGTCACCGTCATTCTGCCGGGCGGTCCAGCTGATCTCGATTTTGTCCAACTCATTGTGACCGAAGAAAATCGGATGCAGCGTTCATTTACTGTGAACGAACTGCTGATATTGGCTCATGTCTGGCGCGAGCGGACGATCGATACGCCGACGGCAGCGCAATTGACTCAGCGGGACGATG
>CAYYSM010000416.1:0-2322 GCA_964474225.1 uncultured Hyphomicrobiaceae bacterium | reverse complement strand
GCATCATGCCCGGCTCCAACACCGGCGCGTTCGAGGCGGCGATGTGGTCGCTGCTCGGCGCGCGCGGCGCGGACATCCTGGCATGGGAGAGCTTCGGCAAGACCTGGGCAAAGGACGCGGTGGAGCAACTCAAGCTGGCGGACGTGAATGTCTACGAAGCGGACTACGGCCAGCTCCCCGATCTCACGCAGGTGAGCTTCGACCGCGACGTGGTCTTCACCTGGAACGGCACCACCTCCGGCGTGCGCATCCCCAGCGCGGACTGGATCACCGACAATCGTGAGGGGCTGACGATCTGCGACGCGACCTCTGCGGTGTTCGCGCAGGAGTTGGACTGGTCGAAGCTGGATGTGACCACCTGGTCGTGGCAGAAGGTGCTCGGCGGCGAGGCGCAGCACGGCATGATCGCGCTCAGCCCGCGCGCGGTGGAACGCCTGGAGAGCTATACGCCGCCCTGGCCGCTGCCCAAGCTGTTCCGGCTGACCAAGGACGGTGCGCTGAACGAAGGCATTTTCGAGGGCGCCACGATCAACACGCCCTCGATGCTGTGTGTCGAAGACCATCTGGACGGGCTGGTCTGGGCCGAAAGCATCGGCGGGCTGCCCGCGCTGATCGACCGCGCCAACAAAAATCTGGACGTCATCAAGGAGTGGGTGAAGCGCACCGACTGGGTCGACTTCCTCGCCGAAGCGGCCAGCGTGCGCTCGAACATCTCTGTATGCCTGCGCATCGTCGATCCGCAGGTTGCCGATATGGACGCCGCAAACCGGGATGCGGTCGCGCGCGACATTGCCCTGCTGCTGGACGAAGAGGCGATCGCTTATGACATCGCCTCGCACCGCGACGCGCCGGCGGGCCTGCGCATCTGGACCGGCGCGACGGTCGAAAAGTCCGACCTGGAAGCCCTGACGCCCTGGCTCGACTGGGCCTTCGCCACCGTCAAGCAGCGCCACGCCGAAGCCGCATGAATCGTTGCGCCGCGCAGCCCGGCCCCCTACCTCCATCGCAGGAGGACGCGGCATGACCGAAGTCGAATTCATTCAGATCGCTGAGCAGACCTGGGACAGCCTGCCGGAGGAATTCCGCGAGGCCACTGGAAATCTCGTCATGCAGGTGCAGGACTATGCCGACCGCGGGACGCTGGACGTACTCGGCATCGACCACCCCATGGGCCTGCTCGGGCTTTACCATGGCATCGGCTTGCCCTTCAAAAGCGTGCTGCAGAGCGGCGACGGCCCGGACATGATCTTCCTTTATCGCCTGCCGATCCTGAACTATGCCCGCGAGACCGGCGAGAACGTGGACGCCGTGATCCGCCACGTCTACATTCACGAAATCGGCCATCATTTCGGCTTTTCTGACGCCGATATGGAAGCCATAGAACAGGACGCGGACTAAAGCCGGGACGGGGATCATGCGCACATTGCTGGCAATCGCGCTTATCGGCGGGGTAACGGCCGCCGGGCTGGCCGCAACGGCGGCGCTGCGCCATCTCTACGCGGACCCGACACCGGAGCAGTATCTGACCTTCATCGACGGCAAGGGCGAGATCTTCCCTGCGGGCGCGTTGGAGATCGACGGAGCGCAATTCTCTTGCGGGCACCGCCCGACGGTCATCGCCGAGAGGCTGGACGACTACGCGGCGGCCTATTACGGCTTCCTGATCCTGAACGAGGAACGGTTTTCCAAGCTGCCGATGACGCTGCAGCGCTACGTCTATGCGCATGAATGCGCGCATCAGTTCGTCGGGCGCGGCGAGCTGGCAGCGGACTGCTATGCCGTTCAGCAGGGGCGGCGCGACGGCTGGCTGGACGAGCAAGGCGTGGACACGATCTGCGGCTTCATCGGCCAGGCCAAGGCGAGCCCCACGCACCCGGCCGGGCCGCAGCGCTGCGAACACATCCGCGCCTGCTTCGCCGACACGCCGGGGGTGCGCGCCTCGCTGTGATCGCCCCTTGGCCGGGCGTGCAATCTGCGCTAGGTGTGCTGAAACACACGACAACCGGAACGAAGACGACGATGGAAAAGTTCACCACTCTAACCGGCGTGCCGGCGCCCTTGCCGATGATCAATGTCGACACCGACATGATCATCCCGAAGCAGTTCCTGAAGACCATCAAGCGCACCGGGCTGGGCAAGAACCTGTTTCACGAGATGCGCTTTGACGAAAACGGCAACGAAAACCCGGATTTCGTGCTGAACAAGCCGGCTTACAGAAACGCGAAAATTCTGATCGCCGGCGACAACTTCGGCTGTGGCTCCAGCCGCGAGCACGCCCCGTGGGCGCTGCTGGACTTCGGCATCCGCTGCGTGATCGCGCCG
>CAYYSM010000415.1:0-2329 GCA_964474225.1 uncultured Hyphomicrobiaceae bacterium | reverse complement strand
GCCACAGTACAATCTCGTTGTGCGCGACATCGAGGCGGAAATCCTACCGGTCTGCCGGTTCAAGGGCGTTGGCGTGGTCGCCTGGGGGCCGCTGGCGGGCGGGTTCCTGACCGGCAAATACAAGCCGGGCGAACGCACCGCGGCGGGCACGCGATCGGAAGAGAACTGGGTGTTCATGGACCACATGTTCGCGCCCAACGCGGACGACACGCTCAAGACGCTGCTGCGCCTGTCGAAACAGGTGGGCTGCACGCCGGGAGCGCTGGCGCTGCGCTGGGTGCTGGAGCAGCCGGACGTGGCTTCAGCGATCGTCGGGGCGCGCACGGCCGAACAGTTCCGCAAGAGCCTGGAGGCCGTCGCGCTTGACGTGCCGCCGGAGGTGCTGCGCGACCTCACCAAGGTCTCCGCGCCGCCGCTGCGCTATCCGCATGTCTCCGAGTCGACCATGAAAGACCGCCGCCGGAACGCCCTGCGGCCGCCCTGGGCCGATGAATAGCGGCTGGCGGGAAGATCGCTGCGCCCGGGACGTGCACCCCTAGAGCTTGCCGGCGGCCAGCCGCGCGCGGATCGCCTCTTCCTGCTCGAAGGTTTCCAGATGCTCGTTGATGCGCTTGAGCCGTTCGCCCACCTCGGGCAGCAGCACGTTTTCAAGCGCGCGGGCGCGCTTTTCGGTGCGCCGGTATTCCTCGGCCAGCCGGTGCAGGTTGGATGAGGTCGCTGCCAATTCGGCCAGCGGGGCCAGCAGGGCGGCGAAGGCCTTCATGCACTCATCCGCCTCGCGTGAGGGGTCGATCGGCGGGAAGGCGTGTTCGCCCGCCTTCGGCGCGAAGTCATGCGCGACCATCGGCACGCCGAGGAAGGTGCTTTCGCTGCGCTCCGGTGTCGCCGGCTCCAGCGCGCGCGGCGGATAGACCTGAAGATTGTCGATGCCGTGGCGCTCCACCGCGTCAGCGAGCGCGTGCCGGGCCTCGCGCAGGCTTTCCAGAAACCGCTTCTCGCGCTCCTCATAGATGCGAAGCTGGTCAAGGATTTCAGACGCCAGCAGCATCCGCTTTTCGTCCAGGAACTCATAGCCCTGGCGCATCATGTCCCGCTCGTCGGCCAGCGCTAGCGCGGCGCTCTTTGTCGGGACGTCATCGACCATCGGCGGCCTCCGCTTCGCTGTCTTCCTCGGCTTCTGCCTCGTCTTCCCCGCCTTCTTCCGTCTCCGCGCTCAGATATTTCTCGATCTGCTCGTCGCTCAGGCGGTTCATCTCGCTGAGGGGCAGGTCGCTCAGCAGACGCCAGCCGATAGCCATCGTGTCCTCAAGCGTGCGCGGCTCGTCCTGGCTGACCAGCTCATTCTCGAAGGCATCCGCGAATTCCAGATATTTCCGGTCAGTGCCCGTCAGTCCTTCCTGGCCCACAACGCTGGCCAGCACGCGTACCCGCGCGGCTTTCGCGTAGGCCGCAAACAGCTGGTTGGCGAGCGATGGGTGGTCCGGATGCGTGTAGCCCTCGCCCGTGCCCTGGTCGAACAGGCGCGACAGGCTCGGCTGCACGTTGATTGGCGGATAAACACCCTTGTGGTCCAGCTCGCGGTCCAGCACGATCTGGCCTTCGGTTATGTAGCCGGTCAGGTCCGGGATCGGGTGGCTGATGTCGTCGGCCGGCATTGTCAGGATCGGTAGCTGCGTCAGCGTTCCCTTGCCGCCGCGCACCCAGCCCGCGCGCTCGTAAAGGCTTGCCAGGTCGGAATACATGTAGCCGGGATAGCCCTTGCGGCTGGGGATTTCGCCGTGGCTGGCCGAGACCTCGCGCAGCGCCTCGCAGTAGTTGGTCATGTCCGTCATGATGACGAGGACGTGGCGGCCTTCCTCATAGGCCAGATATTCCGCCGCCGTCAGCGCGAAGCGCGGCGCGAGCAGGCGCTGCGGGCTGGGCTCGCTCGCCAGGTTCAGGAACAGGGCGGTGTGCCCGAGCGCGCCTGAATCCTCCATCGCGCGGCGGAAGGCTTCGGCGGTGTCGTGCGAGATGCCGATACCGACGAAGACGATGGCGAACTCCTCGGCCTGTTCGCCGCGCAGACGCGCGTTTTGCGCGATCTCGATGGCCAGCCGGTCATGCGGCAGCCCGCCCGAGGAGAAGATCGGCAGCTTCTGCCCGCGGATCAGGCTGTTCAGCAGGTCGATGGCGGAGACGCCGGTTTCGATGAAGTCCTGTGGCAGCGCGCGCTTGGCCGGGTTGAGCGGCTCGCCGCTGATGCGCCGGAAGCTGGAGGCAGCCACCGGCATCCCGCCGTCGATCGGCTCGCCGCGCCCGTTGAAGATGCGGCCCAAAAGCCCCGGCC
>CAYYSM010000414.1:0-2340 GCA_964474225.1 uncultured Hyphomicrobiaceae bacterium | reverse complement strand
TGTAGTTCTTGCCGACCTGGCCGGAGCTGTTGGCCAGCCCGTCGGGGAACATGCTGGATTCTGAATTTAGCAGCAGGCGCGGGCTTTCGATGGAGTTGCCGGCCACGGATACTGCGCGGGCGGCTTGACGCTGCGTGTTGCCGTCCTTGTCCGCATAGACGACGGCGTTCACGCGACCATCCTCGCCATGCTCGATGCGCAGGACATGGGCATGCTCGCGGACCTCCAGATTGCCGGTCGCCTCGCCCTTCGGAATCTCGGTATAGGCCGTCGACCATTTCGCGCCCATCTTGCAGCCCTGGAAGCAGAAGCCGAGCTGCTGGCACGTCGGGCGGCCATCATATGGCTGGCTGTTCACCGCCATGCGCCCGGTATGGACCTGCTCATAGCCGAGCTTCTTGGCCCCGGCTTCCAGCACCTTGTAATTGTTGTTGCCCGGCAGGCCGGGAATGCCATGAGTGCGGGTCACGCCCATCTTCTTCTCGGCGCGGTCGTAATAGGGCGCCATTTCCTCGCCGGTGATCGGCCAGTCGAGCATGTTCGCGCCGGGGATCTCCCCGTACTCGCTGCGGATGCGCCACTCATGGTCCTGAAAGCGCAGGCTGGCGCCCGCCCAGTGCACCGTCGAGCCGCCGACGGCCTTCACGATCCAGGCCGGCAGGTTCGGGAAGTCCCGCGAGACCCGCCATTCACCTGAGGTCGTGCGCATGTCCGTCCAGGCGAGCTGGCCGAAGCTGGCCCACTCGTCATTCAGGTAATCGTCGGGCAGATGGCGGCCGCCAGCCTCCAGCGCGACGACTTTTACGCCCTTCTGCGCGAGCTCGTTCGCCAGCGTTCCGCCGCCAGCGCCCGTGCCGATGATGACGACGACGCTGTCATCGTTCAGTTCGAATTTCGCAGCCATGATCCCGTGCTCCCCTTACAGCCAGTCGATGTCGTCGAAGCCGCGGTTCAGGTAACCGCCCTTGGAGAAGGACTCGCCTTCGTAGCCGAAGACGGGCCAGATCTCCTTCTGGTTGTAGAGGCCAACGACGAGACCGCCGCGAATGGCCTGGAAGAATTCGCTGTCCTCGATCTCGCGGAGGATGGCGACGCGATCGGCTTCCCAGCCTGTGGCAAGGTAGCTTTTCGCCCCGCGCGCTGCCGCAAGGGTGTTCAGGCCGGCGACGCCGTCCTCGATCATGGCGCGATAGTCGGCATCCTCCGCCGCTTTCTCGTCATGGGACCTGACGGCGATGGCATAATATTTGTCGGCAACGCGGTCATGCGGGTAGATGTCGCGCGCCATCTGGACAAGGGCCGCCATCGTTTCGGGCTTCAGCGCCTTCGTTTCCAGCGCCCAGCTATCGGTGGCATGTGCGATGAAGCTCGTCCCGATGATGAGAACGGCGCCTGCCTTGACACCAGAGGCAAGCAATTCCCGACGGGTCATACCCCGCGGGTTTCGGGGCTCTTGCATGGCCTTTCTCCTCCCTAGAGTTCCAGCGACCAAGAAGCTGAAGAACGTGTTTTTGGTCTTTAACCGAGGCGGTCTTTGACATCGGCGGCGAAGTCTTCATAACGCCGCAGCGATTTGACCTGCACATCGACGGCATGGCCGTGTTTCTTCATGATAGGCAGGTCGAAAAGGATGCGGTCGAGCGTGTCCGGGCTGTCGACATTGACGACGGCGAAGACCCGCCGCTCGCCGACAACCTTCCAAAGCTCGACCACGGCGCCGGCAGCCTTGGCCGCGAGCGCGGCGTCGGCTTCCTCGGCCCAGATTTTGAAAAGGTCGGCCTGAGATTGACTCGCGTCATACCCGACCGAAAAGGTAAGGTGATAGAGCATCGGGCGTTTCCTTTGTTATTATTGTCGCGGCCGGTGTTGTTATTGATAGCGGCCGCCGCGCTGCAGCAGTTCGATCTTGTAGCCGTCCGGGTCCTGCACGAAGAAAAACTTGGCGATCACTTCGCCATCCGGGGCGAATTCGACGATATCCCGGGGCTCGAAGCCGAGCTCTTTGAAGCGTTCGTGCTCCGCTTCGAGGTTGTCGACCGCGAAGGCGATGTGGCCATAGCCGTTCCCGAGGTCATACGGCTCGGTCTCACCCTTGTTGACGGTCAGTTCGACCTCGAAGTCGTTTTCCGGGTTTCTGAGATAGACGAGCGTGAAATTCTCGAAGTCGAGCCTGTCGGCGATCTTGAGTCCGAAGCCCTTTTCATAGAAGTCGACAGAGCGCGCCTCATCGAGCACGCGGATCATCATGTGAATAGCTTTCGCCATTCCACCATCCTCCCTCGCTTTCGCTTGTCCGAAAAGGCTACCACCGTTCGGCGGCGGATGGTGGTACGCGGCTAC
>CAYYSM010000413.1:0-2346 GCA_964474225.1 uncultured Hyphomicrobiaceae bacterium | reverse complement strand
GTCGGCCTCGCTCAGATACGCATTGCGCGACGACATCGCCAGGCCGTCCGCCTCGCGCACGATTGGCCCGCCCATCACCTCGATGGGGAAGTTCAGGTCCTTGACGAGCTGGCGGATGACCAGAAGCTGCTGATAGTCTTTCTCGCCGAACACCGCGATATCCGGCAGGCTCTGCAGGAACAGCTTGGTCACGATCGTCGTCACGCCGGCGAAGAAATGCGGGCGCGAGACGCCGCACAGGCACTGCGTCAGCTCGGCAACCTCGACGCGCGTGGCGAAGTCGTTTGGGTACATCTCCAGGATGGATGGCGCATAGACGAGGTCGGCCCCAGCCTTCGACAGCAGCCGGTTGTCGCCGTGCTCGTCGCGCGGGTAGCTCTCGAAGTCCTCCTCCGGGCCGAACTGCGTCGGATTCACAAAGATCGAGACGATCACCCGGTCCGCATTCCGGCGCGCCAGGCGCACGAGCGCGAGATGTCCCTCATGCAGCCCGCCCATCGTCGGCACGAGCGCGATTTTGCGGTTCTTGCGCCGCCAGCGGCGGACGGCGTCGCGCAGGTGACTCACAGTGCGCACGACTGGCAATGCCACGGCAATCGACCCTTGTGCTGATGCGGGAATTCGCGCCGCACAATACCAAGCTTTGGCGAAAACGAAAGCCGGGACAGCGCGGCCAAACGTATCTGGATGCGCGAAAGTCCTGACACCGCCGCCGCGGCGCACTAATATACCGCGAGCATCACGATTGGAGAGAGATGTCGACCAAGGACTCACCCGACAAGACGCGGCCGGCGCCGGCCGAACCAGCCCGGCACACCGGCCAAACGCCCGCGAAATCCAGCGCCGACGAGATCGACGCCTTCGTCGCGCAGGTGCGCAGCATGCCTGCGACCAACGCACAACGCGGCCGTCTGATCTTCGCCATGGACGCCACCATGAGCCGCCAGCCGACCTGGGACATGGCGCTGCAGCTTCAGGGCGAGATGTTCGAGGCGGTCGCGGAAATCGGCGGGCTGGATGTGCAGCTCATGTATTTCCGGGGCTTTGATGAATGCCGGGCCTCGAAATGGGTCTCGGACGCGCACGGCCTGAAGCACCTGATGACAAGCGTCGCCTGCCGCGGCGGCTTCACCCAGATCCGCAAGGTGCTGAGCCACGCGCGCAAGGAGGCGGAAGACGGGCATGTCAGCGCGCTCGTCTTCGTCGGCGACAGCATGGAGGAGGATATCGACGCGCTGGCCAACACGGCGGGCGAGTTGGGCATGCTGAAGGTTCCGGCCTTCATGTTCCAGGAGGGCAACAACCCGAACGCGGCCACCGCCTTCAAGGAGATTGCGCGCCTGACCGGCGGGGCCTATTGCAGGTTCGATGCCGGCGCGGCGGATGCGCTGCGCGCGCTGTTGCAGGCGGTCGCCGTCTATGCCGCCGGCGGACGCGGGGCGCTGGAAGACCTCAGCCGCTCCGGCGCGGGGCCGGGCCGCCTGCTGCTCGAACAGCTCAAATCCTGACGGGCATGCGATGCAATTCCTGATCGTCGGTCTGCTGCTTCTGCTGTTGCTGCTGCTCTATGCCGGGCGTATCGCGCGCATGAACCCGAAGGCGGGCGCGCGAGCGATCCGCAAGGGCGGCGGCTATGGCTTGCTCGGGCTGGCGATCGGGCTGGGCCTGGCCGGGCGCATCGGCATGGCGATTCCGCTGGCGCTGATCGGCGGCTGGCTGCTGGGCTGGCGGCTGCCCGGGCTTGGCGGCGGGCAGATGGGGCCGATCCCCGGCAATGCGCAGCGCAGCGGCGGGCAGGCCTCGACCGTTCGGGCGGATTTTGTCGAGATGACGCTGGATCACGACACCGGCGACATGGACGGCGAGGTGCTGGCAGGGCAGTTCGCCGGGCGGAAACTCTCCGCGATGGAGACATCCGAGCTGCTGGCGCTCCTGCGCGAAACGCTTTCGCGCGATGCCCAGAGCGCGAAGCTGGTCGAAGCCTATCTGGACCGCGTGGCGCCCGACTGGCGCGATCAGCCCGGCGCGCGCGGCAGCGAGACGAGCGATGCCGCCGCCTCCGGCCCCATGACCATCGCGGAAGCCTATCGCATCCTCGGCCTTTGGCCTGGCGCGAAGCCGGAAGACATCCGCCGCGCCCACCGCGAGATGATGAAGAAATTTCATCCAGATCAGGGCGGCTCGACCTATCTGGCGATGAAGATCAACGAGGCGAAGGACACGCTGCTCGCGCAGTTCTCGCAGCGGCAGGCGGGCTGAGCCGCAAGGCCAATCCGCGCCCCCTCGACCCAACATTCACGGACAGGCTTCCAAAAAGCGTTCTGGTGGTTGCCAGCGCAGGTCGAT
>CAYYSM010000412.1:339-2367 GCA_964474225.1 uncultured Hyphomicrobiaceae bacterium | reverse complement strand
TGAAGTGTCCCGGAGGTGTTATCACCGCCAGCGACGCGGCGCGAGCGTCAAGCAGGCGCTCGACTCACCGCAGCTCGCCAAGCGCGCCGCCGCGATCCTGGCGCTGGTGCAGCACGGCTAGCACGATCACGCCCTCGGTCTCGATGTCGAAATAGACGGCGGAGGGGAACCGGCGCATCAGAGCGCGGCGCGTTTCGCCGTGAACGGCGGCATAGCTTTGCTGCCGCGCGGCGATACGGGCGAAAACAGCATCCGTCTTGGTGAGGAATTCGGCGCCCAGCCCCGGATCTCGCGCGTCATACCACGCCATCGCTGCGCGGATATCCGCCGCCGCTTCCGGGCGCAGGCGCACGCTCATTCGCTGCGGTCGCGGCGCAATTCCTCTCGAATCGCTGACCAGTCGCGCGCGGCGTCGGGGTCGTCACGGTGCGCGGCGCGGCGCGCGTCAAGCTCGGCCCGGTGCCAATCGGGCACGGCCAGCGCATCCGGGTTGTCGGCGAGCGACGACCACACGTCTTCGAGCAGCCGGAGCCGTTCGGATAAGCTCATTGCGCGGAGTTGCTGCTGGTTAATGGGCGCGTTCATTGCGGTCAAACCTTGCTATTTTGCCTCACCAGAGGATGGACGGATCGGCTGACAACCGTCAAGCTATACCGAATAGTTGGCACTACCGCTGAGCGCGGCAACTGAAAAAATTCGCTTCGCCTTCGGCGAAAGGAAAGGTCTGGGGGCAGGCCCGCCCGGCTCGTGGGCCCGGCGAGGCCTAGACCCCCTTGGAAAGAAAGACAGAGCACAAGGGGTAAAGTTGTAGGGGGTCAGGGGGTAAGCGTCCTCGCCAAACGGAACCCGCCGTAGTCGCACCGGACGCCCCGGGGGCCCCGGCCGCGGCCCGCGGAGCGTTGGCCCTCCGCACCGCTGACCCAAGACCCGCCGCGCAGAACGCGACGATCACAATTTCCGGCTATCCAAGCCACGCCTTTGGCTTTCAGGCTCTCCGGCTTGTCCGAATAACTCCCGTTCCAGCAATCCTCGACCCACTCCCAGACATTTCCATGCACATCATGCAGGCCCCAAGGGTTTGCCGTCTTCTCGCCCACCGGATGCGTCTTGCTGCCGGAATTCCCAGAATACCAAGCGTACTCACCAAGCGGAAATTCTTTATCGCCGAACCAGTAGGGGCGTGTGGTCCCCGCACGCGCCACATATTCCCATTCTGCCTCCGACAGCAGCCGATAGGTCTTGCTGTTTTTTTCCGACAACCAGTTCAAATAGGCCTGCACGTCGTCCCACGACACGTTGATGACTGGCCTGTTACCCCGCCCCCAGCCTCGATCATTCGGCTTGTACGGCTTGTTGCCGCCGATCCCGAACAGTCCACCGTTGCCAGACTGCGCGACAAAAGCGTCCCACTCATCGAATGTGACCGGATACTTGCCCACCGCTAGAGGCTCCGGGATCGTCACCTCATGCTGCGGGCCTTCGTCATTGAAGCGCCCCCCTTCGCTTTCCGGCGAGCCCATCAGGAAACTTCCTGGCGGGACCACCACCATTTCTGGCTCGAAATCCGCATCGCGAAAGCTCTCGCCGGAGCCGGGCGTGATCCATACCTCGCGGATATCCGCCCCGCTGCCGACCATGACCTTGATAGCGCTGTCGCGGCGGGGCGTCGCCGGAGGGCTTGCAGCCAACGGACCCTGCCCCAACCTGCCGTTGAAAAGGTACTCCAGATCGGTTATCAACCGATTCATATAGACGCTGAAATCACGCAGGCTATCGACCGGGACCGCGTTGCGGCAGCACAGCGCGCGCATTGGCTCCGGTAACTGCTCCGGCCGGGGCATCGGCGCGCTGTCGATCAGGACCGGGCCGACTGGGATGCCGCGCCTGAGCGCCGCCTCGATCTCGACGCGCACAAAATCGCCCGGATTGTCGAGCCGCCGCTTCCCCGCCCCGTCGCGGGCATCGGCCCAGCCCAGCCCGATAAGCGCCACCACTATCTCGGCGTGGGCGACCTGCTGATCCAGATAG
>CAYYSM010000412.1:0-329 GCA_964474225.1 uncultured Hyphomicrobiaceae bacterium | reverse complement strand
TTTCGATGTCCATGAAGACGTTGTCGCGGCCAAAATGTTCCTCCAGCCGTTCGAAGATGCGCCCAGCGATCTGGCGGGTGTCCTGACGGCGGTAGGAGATGAAGATGTGGGTCATGCGGAACCGGACGTGAATTTCTGGGCGTTGCGGTCACATCTTCAGTGAGCAGCCGGGACTCAACGAGTGAAGCGGCGCACGGGTCATTGCGGCACCTCATGCGGGCGCGAATGGCGCAGCACCACCCATTCGCCATGTTCGACCAGCGCCTCGCGCCCGAGCACCTTCAGCACCTCGGCGCGCGGCCAGTCGGGCGTCTCGCCGGCGTCGATCC
>CAYYSM010000411.1:0-2376 GCA_964474225.1 uncultured Hyphomicrobiaceae bacterium | reverse complement strand
TCCACGCCGAACGCGCCGCCGCCGAGATACGCTCGGTCCAGATAGAGCTTCAGAATTTCGCGCTTGGTCAGACGCGCTTCCAGCCACAGCGCCAGGAACGCCTCGTTGATCTTGCGCTCCAGCGTGCGCTCGGACGACAGGAAGAGGTTCTTGGCCAGCTGCTGGCTGAGCGAACTGCCGCCCTGGACGACGTCATTCGCCTCGATATTGGCGCGCAGCGCGCGGAACGTGCCGATCACATCCAGCCCGAAATGCTCGAAGAATCGCCGGTCCTCGGTTGCCAGCACCGCCTTGATGAGATGGTCGGGAATTTCCTCAAGCGGTACGGCGTCGGAGAACAGAATGCCGCGATTGCCGATTTCGTTGCCATAGCGGTCGAGGAAGGTGACGCTGTATTGCGACGCGGTGCGCCAGCCAGCCTTGTTGGTCGATTCGATCGCGGGGATCGCGAACGACAGCAGGACGGCAAGCCCCAGCACGAACAGCGTCGCGCCTTCCGAGGCGAATTCGGCCGCCACCTTGCGCATGCCGGAAATGTGGAAGCGGCCGAAGAAATTTGAGTAAGCCGCCCAGATGTCCTTGAGCCGGACCCACAGGGCGTAGATGCTGGAATCGACCCAGGCATCCAGCGCCCACCAGTCGACCAGGCGGTGGCGGCGGTTCGGCTTGAAAATCCAGTCGCGCACGGGCTTGCGGTCCGGTTGCTGTTTGCGAGTGATCTATACGCTTTATACTGTGAAGGAAGCGGTAAACAAAAGACCGATCTGCGGGCATCCCCGCCCAATGAGCCGCCTGCAAGGATAAACGATGGTGGACGCCCCGTCCCGATCCTCCGGCGCGGCCCCGTTCTGGGAGGCCAAGACGCTGGAGGAACTGACAACGCAAGAGTGGGAGGCGCTGTGCGACGGCTGTGGGCGATGCTGTCTTGTCAAGCTGGAGGACGAGGACACCGGCGCGCGGATCGATACGCGGCTGGCCTGCCGGCTTCTGGATGTTGGCGCGTGCTGCTGCACTGATTATGCCAATCGCCACGCGCAGGTGCCGGACTGCGTCCGCCTGACCCCGCAAAACGCGCGCGAGCTGGACTGGCTGCCGGAGACCTGCGCCTATCGCCTGCGCGCCAACGGCAAGCCGCTTTATTGGTGGCATCCGCTGCGGTCTGGCGATCCCGAGACAGTGCATCAGGCCGGCATTTCCGTGCGCCACATTGCCGTTAGCGAGACGAAGGCAGCCGGGCGCGACTACGAGCACTATGCGCTGAAGCCGCGGCAGGCGCGAGCGGCTGCGCGTCGGGTGGTCAGGAGGCGGGCGCGGAAGCGGCGCTGAATTGCGTCAAACGCAAAAAATGTACGAACTGCGTGATTTCGCTATTGACACCGTGCCGCTGTTTTGATAGCTTCATGATACATCGCGAGAGTTCCGCCTGACACAGCGCCGACGGGGGTCACCCCCGGCCCGCGACTATTCCCAAAGCATACGGATGTGAATGCACGAGGACGCTTCCTCGAAATGGGCCGCCGTCGCCGAGGCCTATGCCGCTGGCGAGCTGACGGTGGCCGAGATTTGCGCGAAATACCGAATCACCCAAAAGGCGCTTTATGCACGGGCACGGGAACAAGGTTGGCCGCGGCGTCGCGGGCCGGCGAGCGCACGCAAACGCGCGCCCGGCCCCGCAACTGCGCGCAAGGCGCTGATCGCCCGGCTCTATCAGGCGCTGGAGCGGACAATGAGCGAATTCGAATCGCGTCTTTCCGAAGGCGCGCAGACAGCAGCGGACCATGAACGCGACACACGCACGCTCAACACGATGGTGCGGCTGTTCGAGCGGCTCAGCGCGCTCGACGAAAAAGCCGGCGCGGCCGCCGACGGCGACGCCGATCTGAATGCCGATGCGCGAGCCTTGCGCGAAGACCTTGCGCGACGCCTTGACCGGCTGCGCGCCGACCACGGCGCTTGAGGCCTTCATCGGTTCTCTCAGCGCGCGCGAAATCCGCTTTCTCCTTCATGACTGGCAAATCTGGGCGCGAGACGATCAGCTTCCGCCAAATGCGGGGCAAGGCGGCGGGCCGTGGACCACGTGGCTTTTGCTCGGCGGGCGCGGCAGCGGCAAGACCCGCGCCGGGGCCGAGTGGGTGCGTGGCGTCGCGTTTGGGCGCGCGCCGTTCGCCTCTCGGCCCGCGGGGCGTATCGCGCTCGTGGCCGATACGCTGGACGACGCGCGCGCGGTGATGGTCGAAGGCGTCTCTGGGCTGATGGGCGTTCACCCGCCCGATGAACGGCCGAAATACGCGGCCTCCAAGCATGAACTGGAATGGCAAAATGGCGCGCGCGCCCGGCTGTTTTCGGCCAGCGACCCGGACAGCCTGCGCGGCCCGC
>CAYYSM010000410.1:0-2380 GCA_964474225.1 uncultured Hyphomicrobiaceae bacterium | reverse complement strand
AAATGAGCGATATCTCCGAACGCGTGACAAAGATCGTCGTGGAGCATCTTGGCGTTGAAGCCGACAAGGTGCAGCCCAATGCAAGCTTTATCGACGATCTGGGGGCGGACAGCCTGGATACGGTCGAACTGGTTATGGCGTTCGAGGAAGAGTTCAACTGCGAAATCCCGGACGACGCCGCCGAGACGATCCAGACGGTCGGGGATGCTGTCAAGTTCCTGGAAGAGAACGCCGGTTCGTGAACATCATCTCGCCGGGAATGCCCGGCGGCCATTCAAGCCCCTCTAGCCGTTCAGGCGACTCTCGCCGGCCCGCGGGGCGGATGTTCCTTTCACAATAGGCAGTGAGTCGTTCATGGCCCACACTCCTCCATCCGTTCCCTTCCGCCGTGTCGTCATCACCGGAATGGGTCTTGTCTCGCCGCTCGGCTGCGGCGTAGACGCGTCCTGGCGCCGGATTGTCGCGGGCGAAAGCGGCGCCAAGCGCATCGAGGAATTCCCCACGGACGATCTGCCCTGCAAGGTCGCCTGCTTTATCCCCAAGGGAAGCGGGGAAGGGGAATACAATCCCGACGACTGGATGGAGCCGAAGGAACAGCGCAAGGTCGACGACTTCATCGTTTATGCGATGGCGGCCACTGAACAGGCGCTGTCCGACGCTGGCTGGAAGCCTCACGGCTACGAGGAGCAGGTGCGCACGGGCGTCCTGATCGGGTCCGGCATCGGCGGGCTGCAGGGGATCGAGAATGCCTCGCTGCTGATGGCGGAGAAGGGGCCGCGCCGGATCAGCCCATTCTTCATTCCGGGTCGGCTGATCAACCTGGCCGGCGGCTATGTCTCGATCCGCTATGGCTTCAAGGGGCCGAACCACGCGGTCGTGACGGCATGCTCGACGGGCACCCATGCGATCGGCGATGCCTACCGCCTGGTGGCGCTCGGCGATGCGGATGTGATGGTCGCCGGCGGCACGGAGTCGCCGCTGTGTCGGCTTTCGGTTGCCGGGTTCTCGGCAGCCCGGGCGCTTTCCACCAGCTTCAACGATGAGCCGCAGCGCGCCTCGCGTCCGTTCGACCGGGACCGCGACGGTTTCGTGATGGGCGAGGGCGCGGGCATTGTGGTGCTGGAGGCCTATGAACACGCGATGGCCCGCGGCGCCCCGATCTATGGCGAGATCGTCGGCTACGGCCTGTCCGGGGATGCCTATCACATCACGGCGCCGGCGGAGAACGGCGACGGCGCCTTTCGCTGCATGGAGGCCGCCCTGAGAAACGCGGGCATGTCGCCAGCCGAAATCGGCTACATCAACGCGCATGGCACCTCCACGCCGATGGGCGACGAAATCGAGGTGGGCGCGGTGGAGCGCCTGTTCGGCGCGTCGGCCGATGGCCTCATCATGTCCTCGACGAAATCCGCGGTCGGGCATCTGCTCGGCGCGGCGGGCGCGGCCGAGGCGATCTTCGCGACGCTGGTGCTGCGGGACGAGGTGATCCCGCCAACGCTCAATCTGGACAATCCGTCGATCGAAACGCCGATTGATCTGACGCCGCATGAGGCGAAGAAGGCGCGCGTGGATGCAGTGCTGAGCAACTCGTTCGGTTTCGGCGGCACCAACGCTTCGTTGATCATCCGGCGGGTAGACTGAACAAGCGCCCGCGTCACGCGCCGGGCGGGGCGACCGCCCTCTTGCCATATTTGAGCGCAAGTTTGTCGGCGATTTGCAACAAATCGCTGCAACGCAAGGGTTTTCGTCACGATGCCGACCGGCTCCAACGACTGGGACAGCGACGAGCGTTTCGCCTCGGACAGCTATGTCGGCAGCCGCAACGATTTTAGCGTCCTGCCGCGCAGCCCGTCCGAGGCGCTGGAACCGGACCAGCCGCCGGAAGCGCCCAAGGGCCGCAAGCCCAAGCGCCAGCGCCAGCGCCCGCTCTTCGCGCTGATGAACGCGGCCTTCACGGCGCTGTTCGTCGGCATGCTCGGCTTCGCCGGCGCGTTCTATTACGCGAAGATGCAGTTCGACAGCCCCGGCCCGCTGCAGCATGACACGGTCATCACCATTCCGCGCGGCGAAGGCGTCAATGCGATCGCCAGCCGTCTGGAGCGTGAGGGCATCATTCAGGACCGGCGCATCTTCATGGCCGCCGTGCTCTACTTCGGTGCGCAGGCCAAGCTGAAGGCGGGTGACTACGCCATCGAGAACGGCGCGACCATGCGCTCGGTTCTGGACACGCTGATCGAGGGCGACGCCATCCTCTACAAGGTTACGATCCCTGAAGGCTGGACCAGCCTGCAGACGGTGGAACGGCTGAACGCCACGCCGGAACTGACCGGCGAGATCGAGGAGGTCCCGCCGGAAGGCTCGCTGATGCCCGACACTTACC
>CAYYSM010000409.1:0-2387 GCA_964474225.1 uncultured Hyphomicrobiaceae bacterium | reverse complement strand
GCCGCCCGCCAGGATGGATAGATCGTCGCCAGCACCGACAGCGACAGCGCCATGACCACCACGGTAACGACCTCCCACGGGTCCATGTCCGCCGGCAGGCGCGAGAGGAAATAGACATCGGGCGAGAACAGGTCCGTGTTGGTCACATAGGCGATGAATTCCCGGATCGTCTCAATGTTCAGGTTCACGACCACGCCGAGAATCAGCCCCGCCAGCGTGCCGACCACGCCGATGCTCGCGCCGGTGATGAAGAACACCCGCATGATCGCGCCGCGCGTCGCGCCCATCGTGCGCAGGATGGCGATACTGCTGCTCTTATCCTTCACCAGCATGATGAGACCGGAGATGATGTTCAGCGCCGCGACCAGCACGATCAGCGTCAGGATGAGGAACATCACGTTCCGCTCCACCTTGAGCGTGTTGTAGAAGGTCGCGTTGCGCTCCCGCCAGTCCGACATAACCAGGTTCGGCGGCAACAAGGAGGCAAGCTCCGGCCGCACGGCGTTCACGGCGTCCGGGTTGTCGAGCATCAGCTCAAGCGCCGAGACGGACTCCGGGCTGTTGAAGAAGGCCTGCGCCTGCTGCAGCGGCAGGAAGGCGATTGTCTCGTCGTACTGGCTCATGCCGATCTCGAAGATCGCCGCAACCGGATAGCGCTGGATGCGCGGGGCGGTGCCGAACGGCGTCTGTGAACCGCGCGGCGAGACCAGCGTGATCCCGTCGCCGACGCGCACATTGAGCGCATTCGCCAGCCGCGTGCCAAGCACGATGCCGCGCCGGCCGTCGAAGCCGTCGAGCGTGCCGAAGTAGATGTTGCTGCCGACCGCTTCCAGGTTCTTCAGGTCGTTCTCGCGGATGCCGCGCACGATGACGCCGCGCGCGGTGTCCTCCGCCGAGATCATCACCTGCCCCTCGACCAGCGGAATCGCCTTTTGCACCTGTTCGACCGCGCGCAGGCGCTTGGCCACTTCGTCGTAGTTCTTGAACTCCCCGCCGATCGGGCGCACCAGCATGTGGCCGTTCAGCCCGAGGATCTTGTCGAACAGCTCGTTGCGGAACCCGTTCATCACCGCCATGACGATGATCAGCGTGGCCACCCCCAGCATGATGCCGATGAAGGAAAACCCGGCGATGACCGAGATGAAGCCTTCCTTGCGCCGCGCACGCAGATAGCGCAGCGCCAGCATCCATTCAAAGCCGGAGAAAGGTCCGGTGTCCTGCGCGCGGGCCATGCGGCTCCCCTAATCGAGTTGCATCGGTCGCGGCGCGCCGGCCGGGCGCTGCGCAACCAGCATGTTCAGCGCCTCGTCCGGGCTCATCGTGGTGCGCTCGCCGGTGGCGCGGCGCTTGACCTCGACCTCGCCGGATTTCAGCCCCTTCGGCCCAACGATCACCTGCCACGGCAGACCGAGCAGGTCCATCGAGGCGAACTTCGCGCCGGCGCGCTCGTCCGTGTCGTCGTAGAGCACGTCCAGCCCGGCGTTATGCAGCTTGGCGTAGAGGTTTTCGCACGCCGCGTCGGTCTGGGCATCGCCCGACTTGAGGTTCACAAGACCAACGAAGAATGGCGCGACCGTGTCCGGCCAGACGATGCCGGCCTCGTCATGGCTCGCCTCGATGATCGCGGCGGGCAGGCGCGACACGCCGATGCCGTAAGAGCCGGAATGCAGGGTGACCAGATCGCCGTCCGGCCCCTGCACACGGCAGCGCATCGGTTCGGAATACTTCGTGCCGAAATAGAAGATGTGGCCGATCTCGATGCCGCGCGCGCTGACCTGCTTGTCCTCTGGCACTTCGCTGGCGAACTGCGCATGGTCGTGCATGTCGCTGGTCGCGGCGTATTTGCTCGTCCACTCCTCGACGATGGGGCTGAGATCGGCGTCGTAGTCGATGTCCTTGGGCGCGGGCGTCTCCACGAGATCGCGGTGGCAGAACACTTCGCTCTCGCCGGTCTCGGCCAGGATGATGAACTCGTGGCTGAGATCGCCGCCGATGGGGCCGGTTTCCGCGGCCATCGGGATCGCGGTCAGGCCCATGCGCTCGAAAGTGCGCAGATAAGACACGAACATGCGATTATAGGACTTGCGCGCATCCTCGGCAGTCAGATCGAAGGAATAGCCATCCTTCATCAGGAACTCGCGCCCGCGCATGACGCCGAAGCGCGGCCGCACCTCGTCGCGGAATTTCCACTGGATGTGATAGAGGATGCGCGGCAGATCGCGGTAGGACTTCACGGAATCGCGGAACAGCTCAGTGATCTGCTCCTCGTTGGTCGGGCCATAGAGCATGTCCCGCTCGTGCCGGTCGGTGATGCGCAGCATCTCCTGGCCGTAGTCGTCGTACCGGCCGCTCTCGCGCCAGATATCGGCAAGCTGGATCGTCGGCAT
>CAYYSM010000408.1:0-2401 GCA_964474225.1 uncultured Hyphomicrobiaceae bacterium | reverse complement strand
AGGTGACAGCATCTCTTCGGGCGAGGGGCGCCGGTGGAACTCGTCGAAAAAGACCTCGCGGAACATGCGCATGAACTCGCCCATCTCGCGCGTGCGTGCTTCTTCCACGCCGCCGTAAAACGCGCGGAAGGCGTGGAACGGCCGGTTCATCGACACCAGCAGGATGCAGAAATCCACGAAGATCGCGATCGCCAGCGGGATGAAGTCGCGCGGGCCGAGGCCGGTCAGCCCGGTCACCTCCGATGGGTCCTCGCCGGCGGCGATGGCGCGCTCGCGCGCTTCGCGCAGCTCCTGCGGGCTGGGCGGCACTTCGAGTTGTAACAGGCCGTAAAGGCTCGTCGTCAGCCGACGGAACGCCTCGACCACCGCGGCGGAGCCCTCCGTCGGGTTGATCTGCGGCGGGTTCAGCTCCGGCAATTCGTCGATCGCGCGCACCACGCCCTTCAGCGCGGAACTCAAGGCCGGGTCGGGGCAACGGAAAGTGCCGCCGTTGCTCTGGAAGACGGTCTGGTCAGCGCGCTGGGCGAATTCGTCGCGCAGGGACAGAAGCTGCGGGTCGTTCGCCAGCGCGTTGAAGCGCGTCGCGACGAGGTTAAGTTCGCTGTTCACCTCCCGCAGGAAGGCGTTGCGCGTGCCGGTCTGCGGGTCGATCGTGGAGGGATCGTTCCTGACCACGCGGCTCATCTTTCCGCTCAGCGCATTTATGTCGTCCTGAACGCTTCCCGCGCGCGAGCCGACAAACTGCTCGGCAAAGCCGAAGCGGCTGGCATCAGCCTCGCGCAGGCGCATCCGCGGCCCTTCGCCAGGCGGGCTGCCGTTGCAGGTGCCGCCTTCCTCGCGCTCGGTTTCCGCGCGCTCCGCCGAGATCGTCGCCAGCGTGCCGAGCGTCGCCTGAAGCTGGTTGAGCTGCGTCGCGCCGCGCTGAAGCTGGGACTGGACCTGGCTGATCGAGGCTTCCGCCGAGGCGCTGGAGGCCGTGCGCGCTTCCAGATACTTCCAGTAGAAGCCAAAGCCGAAGCCGACCGAGATCACTGTGAGGAACAGGTAGCCCGCCAGATAAAGCGGGAAGATCGCGAGCACGCGCTTGCCCTGATAGAACTCGCGGGAAAAGAACTGATCCAGAATGAACAGGATCATCAGCTGCAGGATCGCCACGGCGAAGCCCACGGCCACGGCGATGAGGTTGCTGATCCGGCCCGCATTCGCGGTGATCAGCTCCAGCATCCCGGTATAGGTGGAAATCCAGGACAGCGTGGTCAGGCCGATGATGAGCAGGAGGCTCTTCCACGACTCGGTGAACCGCGCCCATGAGCGGCGGAACGGTCCCGGCTGATCCTGACCGCGATGGATGCCTTGGCTCGAGGCACTCACGTTACTAGGGCTCCCGAAACACAACAGCCGATGCCCCGCCCGCACCCGTTACGACGGCGGCCGGCGCGCATCAGCATTAACGCACAATGCTATTAAATGACATATAATCTCTGGTCCAATCCCGTACAGCGCCCCGGGCGTCCTATTCGGGCACGCGCTGGCCGTCCCAGGCGAAAACGCTCCCGCTGTCGTCGGGTGTCAGGCCATCAAGAACCGAAAGCAGGCACGACGCGGAATACTCAGGGGTGAAGAGCTTTTCTGGCGGCGTGTGGCTCTGGAACGGCTTGGACAGGCCAGTGTCGACCGTGCCGGGATGAAGGCCCACGCAGATCGCCTCCTTGCGCTTGCGCCCCAGTTCGATGGCGAGGTTGCGCAGGATCATGTTGAGCGCGGCTTTCGAGGCACGGTAGCCGTACCAGCCGCCGATGCGGTTGTCGCTGATACTGCCGACGCGGGCAGAAAGCGCGGCGAAGATCGCCCGGTCATCCCGCGGGAACAGGGGCAGAAAGTGTTTTGCCACCAGCGCCGGGCCGATGGTGTTGATGCGGAAGCTGCGCGCAAGCTGGTCGGGGTCGAGCGCGCGCCAGCTCTTCTCCGGCTGGATGTCGTCATCATGCAGCAGACCGGCGGCGACGATGACGATCTGCGCGCCGCCCAGACCGCTGGCTGTTTCGGCGGCCGCCGCGATGGTTTCCTCGTCCTCCAGGTCGATATAGCCCGGCTTGATGCGCGGATCATCGAAATCGCTCGGCGATCTGGACAGGGCCAGCACGCGTTCAATGGACGGCATCTCGGCGAGCTGGCGCGTCATCGCCGCGCCGATGCCGCCGGATGCCCCGATGACGGCGGCGTTCGGTTTTTCGGCGAAGTTCTCGAACATTGAGCCTCCGGAGGTTTCCGATGTCGGGCAATCGTATGCGCAAGAAGGGCGACCTGCCGAGCAAGACCTGTGCGCAGTGCGGGCGCCCTTTCACCTGGCGGCGCAAATGGGCGCGGGTCTGGGACGAGGTCAAATACTGTTCGCAGGCGT
>CAYYSM010000407.1:0-2420 GCA_964474225.1 uncultured Hyphomicrobiaceae bacterium | reverse complement strand
GTGCGCCGGCTGCGCGCGGACCTGCCCGGCCATGTGCTGCTGGTGCTGGACGGGGCTTATGCCGAATATGCGCCGGGCGCGGACTTCGACGACGGCGCGGCGCTGGCCGACGAGACGGCGAACACGGTGATGACCCGCACCTTCTCCAAGCTGCACGGTCTGGCGAGCGCGCGCGTCGGCTGGGCGTATTGTCCTGCAGAGATTGCGGCGGTCCTGAATCGCATCCGTAGCCCGTTCAACGTCTCCGGGCCGGGCATGGCGGCGGCGGTCGCGTCGGTGCAGGATACCGCGCATACGGAAGCCGCGGTCGCGCATAACGCGGAGTGGCGCGACTGGCTGACGAAGGAATTGCGCGGGGCAGGCATCCCGATCACGCCGAGCGCGGCGAACTTCATCCTCGCGCATTTTGAAGCGAGCGGCGCGAAAACGGCCGAAGCGGCCGATGCCTGGCTGCAGGCGCGGCGCATCATTGTGCGCAAGCTTGACGCCTACGGCCTGCCGCACGGCTTGCGCATCTCCATCGGCCGCGACGAGGACAACCGCGCCGTCGCCAGCGCGCTCAAGGACTTCATGGAAAGCTGATCTGATGACACCGCATTTCGATCATGTCGCGCTGATCGGCCTGGGGCTGATCGGCTCCTCGCTCGGCCACGCCATCAAGCGCCACGGGCTGGCCCGGCGCGTCGGCGGCACGGCGCGCTCGGCGCAGACGCGCGAGACCGCACTGCGCATCGGGTTCGTTGATGAGGTGCATGAAGACCCCGCTGAGTGCGTGCGCGGCGCCGATCTGGTGATCCTCTGCACGCCGGTCGGCACCTTCGGTAAGCTGGCCGAGCAAATGGCTCCGGCGCTCGAACCCGGCGCGATCCTGACCGATGCCGGCTCGGTCAAATGCTCGGTGATCGAGGCCATCAAGCCGCACCTGCCCGAAGGCGTGCAATTCATCCCCGGCCACCCGATCGCGGGCACCGAGTATTCCGGCCCGGAAGCCGGCTTTGCCGAGCTGTTCGAGGGGCGCTGGTGCATCCTCACGCCGCTGCCGGACACCGACGACGGCGCGCTCGCCCGGCTCAAGGCGTTCTGGGAAGCAGTCGGCAGCGAAGTCGAGATCATGACGCCGGACCACCACGACCTCGTGCTGGCGATCACCAGCCACCTGCCGCACCTGATCGCCTACAACATCGTCGGCACGGCGTCGGACCTGGAGACGGTGACGGAGAAGGAGGTTATCAAGTTCTCGGCCTCGGGTTTTCGCGACTTCACGCGCATCGCCGCCTCCGACCCGGTCATGTGGCGCGACATCTTCATGAATAACCGCGAGGCGGTGCTGGAGATGCTCGGGCGCTTCACCGAAGATCTGGCCACCCTGCAGCGCGCCATCCGCTGGGGCGACGGCGAGGCGCTCGAAGAGCTTTTCACTCGCACGCGGGCGGTGCGCCGCTCGATCATCGAGTCGGGGCAGGACACGCCCGCGCCCGACTTCGGCCGCCACGGCGCGCAGAGCCGCGACACCGACAAGCCCGCCAAGAAGACCGCCTGAGCCATGCGCGAAGCGGCGCATACGCCCTTGCGCGGCGATTTGTGGGTGTTCGGCTACGGCTCGCTGATGTGGCGGCCCGGTTTCGAATATCTGGAGGCGGTGCCGGCAAGGATCATCGGGGCGCGGCGCAGGCTCTGCGTGTATTCGGTGGTACATCGCGGCACGCCGCGCAGGCCGGGGCTCGTGCTTGGGCTGGAGCCGGGCGGGTCGTGCGACGGCATGGCGTTTCGCGTTGCGCCGGAGCGGGCGCGCGAGGTTCGGACCTATCTGCGGGCGCGCGAGCAGGTCACGATGGTCTACCGCGAGGCGGCCGGCATTCTGGAGCTGGACACCGAAGGCGCGCCGCGCGTGCGCGCGCTGTGCTTTATGGTTGACACCGCGCATCCGCAATATGCCGGCGATCTGCCGCTGGAGCGGCAGGTCCACCTCGTGCGCCGCAGCCACGGGCGCGCCGGGCCGAACATCGACTATGTCGCCAACACCGTGCGGCATCTGCGCGAGGCGGGCATCCATGACGCGCCGCTGGAGCGGCTCGTCGCGCGGCTCGGTCTGCAGCGCCGGCTGGCCCCGGACTGATCCGCCGCGACATCGCGCCCGAATCCCCTTCGGTCATTGAAACGCAACTGCGAAGCGGTATGCTGCGCAGCAATAGATCGCACCGCCAGGATTTGGCGCACAATTTCTCAGGAGCACGCGCGATGTTCGAGGACATGAGCAACCGCAGCAGAATCATCAAGGCGGCGCTGGCGCTGGCCGAGGAGCGCGGCTGGAACGCGATCGGCCTGCCGGACATCGCCGGGCGCGCCGGGCTGACGATGGCCGACCTGCGCAAGGAGTTCGGCTCCAAGACGGCGATCATCGACGGCTTCCGCCGCGACGT
>CAYYSM010000406.1:0-2425 GCA_964474225.1 uncultured Hyphomicrobiaceae bacterium | reverse complement strand
TTTTTCAGCGCTGTCCGCCCGGCCGAGGCGCTGGCGCAGGCGGGGTAACTCGCCCGCTCACTCGCCCGCCCAGCGGCGCGCGGCCGCATCGTCGGTTTCGCGCGCCTCGACCCAGCGGGGGCCATCCGGCGTCTCTTCGCTCTTCCAGAACGGCGCGCTCGTCTTGAGATAGTCCATCAGGAATTCCGCCGCCTCGAACGCGGCCTGCCGGTGCGCCGACGCCGTGACGACCAGCACGATGTTGTCGCCCGGCTCCAGCCGCCCATAGCGGTGGATGATGGTGCAGTCGGTGATCGGCCAGCGTTCGCGCGCCTGCTGCTCGATGCGCTCCAGCTCGCGCTCGGTCATGCCGGGATAGTGCTCAAGCGTCATCGCCGCGATGCGCTCGCCCTTGGTCTCACGCACGGTGCCGGTGAAGCTGACGATCGCGCCGATATCTGTTCGCCCGGTGCGGACCTTCTCGATCTCCGCGCCGATGTCAAAATCCTCGCGCTGCACCCGGATCATGCGCGCCTCCCCTAGCCGCCCGTGACCGGCGGGAAGAAGGCGATTTCGCGCGCCCCGCGCACCGGCGCGTCATGGGCGACGTGCTCCTGATCGATCGCCGCGCGAATGACGTCATCGCGCTCGAAAGCGGCAGCGAATTCCGGCCCGCGCTGCTTCTGCCAGGCGATCAGGTCGGCGACCGTCTCCACGCCCTCCGGCAGGTCCATCTGTTCCTCCCCGATCCCGGTCTTCTCGCGCATCCAGGCGAAATAGAGCACTTTCGTCGTCATCTGTCCTGATCCATCACGTGTTTGAGGCCCGCGCGGAAATAGTCGAAGCCGGTATAAAGCGTCACCAGCGCGGCGACCCAGAGCAGGCTCAGCCCCAGCGCCGAGGCGCAGCCGCCGCAGACATCGTCCCCCGCGCTGCCCGCCAGCAGGAAGCACAGCGCCACCATCTGCACCGTGGTCTTCCACTTGGCCAGCGCGCTGACGGCGACCGTGACCTGCAACCCGGCCAGAAATTCCCGCAGGCCCGAAACCAGAATTTCGCGACACAGGATAATCACTGCGGCCCAGATCGACCACCCGGAAATTGCCCCCGTGTCGACCAGCATCAGCAGCGCCGCGCCCACCAGCAGCTTGTCAGCGATTGGATCGAGCATCCGCCCCAACGCGGATTGCTGCTGCCAGGCCCGTGCGATGTAGCCGTCAAGAAAATCCGTCACGCCCGCGAAGGCGAAAACGCCCAGCGCCGTCCAGTTGGCGACGTCGCCTTCGAGAAAGAACAGCGCAGCCACAAGCGCCGGCACCGCGGCCAGCCGCAGATAAGTCAGCACATTCGGCAGGCTCAACAGAACCCGGCGGCGGTCGGCGGAAGGCGCGGTACCAGTCATGGGCCTCTCAAGACGCGAGGGGAACGGCACGCAACGTGTCGCAAGGGCTTTCGGCGAAGATGGCGATTCAGGAGTGTTCCGCAACCGCTGGCAGCGGCGGGCCGAGTTCGTATTTCGACCGGCGGATCACCAGCGAGGTCTTGACGCTGTCGACATTCTTCGCCGCGGTCAAGTCGTTGATGATAAAGTCCTGGAAGGCTTCCAGATCGCGCGCCACGCATTTCAGGATGAAGTCGATCTCGCCGGAGAGCATGTGGCACTCGCGGACGATGTCCCACCCACGCACCTGCTCCTCGAAGGCGCGCAGGTCCTGCTCCGACTGCCCCGACAGCCCGACCATGGCGAATGCGCAGACTTCATAGCCCAGCGCCTTCTGGCTGATGAGCGCGTGGTACCCCTCGATGATGCCGGACTCTTCCAGCGCGCGCATCCGGCGCAGGCAGGGCGGCGCGGAAATGCCCACCCGGCGCGCGAGTTCGACATTCGTGATGCGGCCGTTGGCCTGCAGCTCGCGCAGAATGCGCCAGTCGGTCTCGTCAAGTCTGATTGTCGTCACGAAGCCAATCCAATTTCGCTGTGTCGGGCCGCTTGCGGTTATATCATGTCGCCTGCGCGATACCATCGGAATGCTTCGGTGATATTTCAAGCAACAAAGTTGTGTAAAGGGCCATCGTGACGCGAGACGATGCCAAAGAGACAGTCTGGATCCTGTCCGACGGCAAGGCCGGACATCTCGCGATGACCACGGGCGTCGCCGCTGCGATGGGCTTGAGGGCGCGGATCATCGAGGTCGCGCCGCCCGCGCCGTGGCGCTGGATGGCCCCGCGCGGCCCCGCGCCGCCGGACTTGCGCAGCCTCTGGCCCGCGGCAGGGCAGACCTGGCCGAACTATGTTTTCGCAGCCGGGCGGCTCACCATCCCCTATCTGCGGGCGATCCGCCGCGCGGCCGGGGCGCGCAGCTTCACCGTCGCCTTCATGGACCCGCGCGTGCCGGACGCCGCCGATCTGATCTGGGTGCCGGAGCATGACGCGCGGCGCGGCGAG
>CAYYSM010000405.1:0-2429 GCA_964474225.1 uncultured Hyphomicrobiaceae bacterium | reverse complement strand
AATGCCGTCGATGTCCACTTCCCGGATGTGCCGGTCAAGCGGCTGCGCAACGCCGGGTTGATCCGCCAACATGGCGGCGTCGGCTATTATCCGACCTCGGCCATCCCGTTCGTGCATCTGGATGTCGGGCGCGTCCGCCACTGGCCGCGCCTGCCGCGCCAGGAGCTGGCGCTGCTCTTCCCATCCGGCAACAGCAAGCATGTGCCCGCCGATGGCCGGCCGCTGCGCAAGAAGGATGTGAAGACGGCGCTTGCCAAGCTGGAGCAGGAAGGCAAGCCGCTGCCCTGGGCGACACGCCAGCAACTCAAGCGCGCGCCGCGCCCGATCCTGGCAAGCCTTGGGCCGGTGGTCTCAGGATTCGACCTGGGTAACGAGACGGGCGCGGGTAGTTTGCGCGCCGCCCTGGCTCCGGGCCTGCCGGACGAAATTCCTGAAGCGCCACAACCGCGCACCATTGCTCGCGCGATCGTCGCCAGCGCGCCCGCGTATGACGACGAACACGCCGACGAGCTTTACTATCAGCCATTCCCGCTGATGCCCATGATCGCCGAGGCCAGCGTCGCTTCGATGGACTTCAGCCGCGACACCGACGGCATCCTCAAGAAGGTGCATCTGTTCTTCGACGATGGCAGCGGCAATCTGCCAATCGAATTCGAATCCGGTCTGCAATACGGGAAGCTTTACTGGGCGTCGCGCTTCTCGGGCCGGGCGGTGAGCCGGGTATTGGAGGAACGAGCCGAGGCCCAGCCAGCGACGAAGCGCGCGCGACTGGCGCAGCGTTGAGCCGTCACTTCAACATTTCGCGGACGTAACGGCTCGCCTTGGCGAAGTTCATCTTGTCCTTGTAGCGCGCCTTGAGCGCGTTCATGGTTCGGCCGACATCCTTGAGGCCCGACGCGCCGATCTCCCGCACCACCTTCTGGCATTCCTGCCGGGTCTCCGGCTCGTCCAGTTCCTGCGGCAGGAAGGATTTGAGGATGTCAATCTCGTCCAGCTCCTGCTGCGCCAGCTCCAGCCGGCCGGACTGCTCATACTCGTTCGCCGCCCGCCGCCGCTGCTCAACCATCTGCTGAAGCAACTCGATGACGTCGGCTTGGTCGAGGCTGCCCTCGCCATTGGCCCCTTTTGCCGCACAACGATCCTGGATCGCCGCGTTGACCAGCCGCAGCATGTGGATGCGCCGCTTGTCCCCGGCCGCGATGGCTTGCTTGAGCGCGCGGTTGATCTCTTCACGTATCATGGATGTCGCACAGGCTGACGACAGCCAGTCCCCTTGAACTCGTGCCCGACACTGGTGGATGTACGTGAACGTCGCGAAGTCGACAAGAGAGTACAGCCCAGCGTGCCGGCGCCGCTCCAACTGGCGAGCGGCGCTTCCCTTGCCCTTGACCCTGTCCCGTCCCCTACGTACTTTCCCCGCAATGCCCGATGAATGGCGCGAAGATGGCGACGTTCGCCCCGCCGGTCAAGCCGCGTCGCGCCCGCGCTGCGCCGACGCTTAACAGACCCGTAACTGGAAAACCGCATGACCGATCATCCGACCGATCCCGCACCGCTCGGCGGCCATCTGCCTGCGAGCGGGCCTGCTGCCGCACGGCCGCGACATGGCCTTCCCGTGCGCGCGACCGCCGTTCTGGTGCTCGCCGACGGTTCGGTCATCCGCGGCGCGGGGCTGGGCGCGACCGGCCATGCCTGCGGCGAGGTCTGCTTCAACACCGCAATGACCGGCTATCAGGAAATCCTGACCGATCCGTCCTATGCCGGGCAGATCATCACTTTCACCTTCCCGCATATCGGCAATGTCGGCACCAATGCCGAGGACATCGAGACATCGAACCTCGCGGCCAGCTCGGAGGTGCGCGGATGCGTGCTCCGCGCGAATATCACCGACCCGTCCAGCTACCGCGCGACGCGCGCGCTCGATGACTGGCTGCGCCAACGCGGCATCATCGGCATCGCCGGCGTTGACACCCGCGCGCTGACCGCCCTGATCCGCGAGCGCGGGATGCAGAATGCCGTGATCGCGCACGAGCCGTCCGGCAATTTCGACATGCACGCGCTGAAGGCCGAAGCGGAGGCCTGGCCGGGCATCGAGGGCATGGACCTGGCGCGCAATGTCACTTGCGGCCAGAGCTATCAGTGGGACGAGACGATCTGGCGCTGGCCGGATGGCTTTGGCCAGCAGACGCACCCGACTGCGCATGTCGTCGCGGTCGATTACGGACTCAAGCGCAACATCCTGCGATGCCTGGCAACCACGGGCTGCCGCGTGACGGTCGTGCCGGCGAGCACGAGCGCCGAGGACATCCTGGCGCGCGAGCCGGACGGCATTTTCCTCTCCAATGGCCCCGGCGACCCGGCGGCTACCGGAGAATATGCCGTGCCGGAGATCAAAAAGCTGATCGACTCGGGCAAGCCCCTGTTCGGCA
>CAYYSM010000404.1:0-2431 GCA_964474225.1 uncultured Hyphomicrobiaceae bacterium | reverse complement strand
CCTGCGCGACAAGACGGGCGCGGGCATGATGGACTGCAAGACGGCGCTGAGCGAGACCGACGGCGACATGGAGGCCGCGGTTGACTGGCTGCGCGCCAAGGGCTTCGCCAAGGCGGCGAAGAAGGCCGGGCGCACCGCCGCCGACGGGCTGGTCGGGGTGGCTGTTGAGGACAAGAAGGGCGCGGTCGTCGAGGTGAACGCGGAAACCGACTTCGTCGCGCGCAACGACCAGTTCCAGAACATGGTCAGCGAGATCTCCAAGCTGGCGCTCAAGGCCGAGGGCGATGTCGACAAGCTCGGCGCGGAGACCTTCCCGGGCACCGACAAGCCGGTCAATGACTACATCTCCGAGATGATTGCCACCATCGGCGAGAACATGCGCCTGCGCCGCACGGGTTATGTCGAGGTGTCCGACGGCATCGTCGCCAGCTACGTGCACAACGCCGCCGCGCCGGGCATGGGCAAGATCGGCGTGATCGTCGGCCTGGAATCCACGGGCGATCAGGACAAGCTGCAGGCGCTGGGCAAGCAGCTCGCCATGCATGTCGCCGCCACCAGCCCGCTGGCCGTGGATGTCGACAGCCTCGACCCCGAGGTGGTCGAGCGCGAACGCAGCATCCTGGTCGAGCAGGCGCGCGAATCCGGCAAGCCGGACAACATCATCGAGAAGATGGTGGAAGGCCGCCTGAACAAGTATTACCAGGAAGTCGTGCTGATGAAGCAGGCGCTGGTGACCGACCCGGACAACACGGTGGAAGCCGCGCTCAAGGCCGCCGAGGAGGATGTCGGCGCGCCGGTCAAGGTCGTCGGCTTCGAGCGCTACGCTCTGGGCGAGGGCATTGAAACCGAAGAGCAGGACTTCGCCGCCGAGGTCGCGGCCGCGGTATCCGGCTCCTGAGCCACCGGCGCGCGGTGCCGGAACAAGGGGCGCAACTGAGCAATGGCCGGCACGACCGTGAAATATCGCCGCGTGCTGATGAAGCTGTCGGGCGAGGCCTTGCTCGGCAGCCAGGCCTTTGGCGCCGACCCCGCCGTCATTGAGCGCATCGCCGGAGAAGTCCGCGCGGCGGTCTCGCAGGGCGTGCAGATCGCGCTGGTCGTCGGTGGCGGCAACATCTTCCGCGGCGTCGCCGGTGCGGCCGGCGGGATGGACCGGGCGAAGGCTGACGACATCGGCATGCTCGCCACGGTCATGAACGCCCTGCTGCTGGAAGATGGCCTGTGCCGCGCCGGCGTCGATGCCGTCACCTTCAGCGCGGTTCGCATGCCGACCATTTGCCGTCCGTTCCAGCGGGATGAGGCGCGCACGGCCCTTGCCGGCGGTCAGACGGTGATCTTCGCCGGCGGCACCGGCAGCCCGTTCTTCACGACGGACACCACTGCCGCACTGCGCGCCGCGGAAATGCAGTGCGACGCGATCCTGAAGGGCACGTCGGTCGACGGCGTCTATTCGGCGGACCCGGCTGTTGACCCGGACGCGGAACGCTATGACCATCTGAGCTATGACGATGTTCTGAACCGCAATCTGCGGGTGATGGACGGGGCGGCCGTTGCGCTGGCGCGCGACAACGCCATCCCCATCGTCGTCTTTTCGATGCGCGAGCCCGGCAGCCTCCTGAATGTCTTGACCGGGCAAACACGTTGCACGACCGTGACGCGCTAAACGGCGTGGCCCGGTCCCGTGCGCGATAGACGCTTGCGCCGCGCGCCGCGCCGCGCCATACCGCTTTGAAGCGGACAAGGAGAGCAAGATGTCGGAAGAGGCGGAAGACTTTGACCTTAAAGCGCTGGAAAAGCGCATGCAGGGCGCGCTCAACGTGCTGAAGCAGGAATTCAGCGGCATGCGCACCGGCCGCGCCAGCGCCAGCCTGCTTGATCCCATCACGGTCAATGCCTATGGCGCACGCATGCCCATTAACCAGGTGGCAACGGTAAGCGTACCGGAGCCGCGCATGATCAGCGTCCAGGTCTGGGACAAGTCGAATGTCAGCGCGGTGGAGAAGGCGATCCGCGAATCCGATCTTGGCCTGAACCCCGTCGTCGACGGCACGACGCTGCGCCTGCCGATCCCGGAGATGAACGAGGAGCGCCGCCGCGAGCTGGCCAAGGTGTGTGCCAAATACGCCGAGCAGGCCCGCGTGGCGGTGCGGAATGTGCGACGCGACGGCATGGAACAGCTCAAGAAGCAGGAGAAGGAAGGGGTCATCGGCAAGGACGACCATCACGCGCTCGCCGACGACGTCCAGGAGCTGACCGACAAGTATATCGGCGAGATCGACGCCGCACTCGCCGATAAGGAAAAGGAAATCATGCAGGTTTAGGTTGCCGGATGTCGATAGTTGCAATCTGAACCAATGCTGCGGCGAGACACCATGCATCATCAGAAAGACGTCCAGGCGGACAAGCATCTCGCAGTCCCGCGCCATCTCGC
>CAYYSM010000403.1:0-2436 GCA_964474225.1 uncultured Hyphomicrobiaceae bacterium | reverse complement strand
CCGGCGCGGACGGTGTCCTAGGCGCCGGGGCAGTGCTGATCGCGGTGGGCTTCGCTGCCTGGCTGGTGGGCATGACGCAGGCGGGCCGCACGTTCCGCTATGTCTTCGCGGCCGCGGTGGTCGTCGTGACCTTCTCGCTCGCAGGACCGATGATCGACTTCGCGCGGGATGCTCGGCAGGGAGAACCGCGCACGGCCACGACCGCTGAGGTTGGCGAGCCGTTCTCGATCGCCCGGTTGGAGGAGCTGCGCGCGCAGGGCCGTCCGGTCTTCGTGAATTTCACCGCTGCCTGGTGCATCACCTGCAAGGTGAATGAGGAGGTCGCGCTCAACTCCGAGGCGTTCCAGCAGGCGCTTCAGCGCGGCAACATCGCCTATCTCGTCGGCGACTGGACCAACCAGGATCCCGAGATTTCGCAAATGCTGGAGAAGTTCGGCCGCGCCGGCGTGCCGCTGTATCTGCTGTATTCCGGCAGTGGCGAGCCGCCCCAGATGCTGCCGCAAATCCTCACCGAAGGCTTTGTGCTACGCCAGCTTGCCGCCGTCAGCCAGGTCCAGACGACGCAGCGATAGCGTTGTGGTCTCTTGACAGTGCAAGGGCCGGGATCGCTCCCGGCCCTAAGCTCCTTCGACATCCCGACAACATGAGCAGCGCGCCTACGCAGCATCCTCGCGCCGGCGGTCGCTGTAGCGGCCCCACGGACCGTGGATGATCAGCGCCCCCATCAAGTCGGGCTCACGGCGTAGCTCGACGACTTCCGCGGCCCGCTTGGCTTCATGCGGATGCCGTGGCTCCGGCGCGGCATGCTGCGCGGGCTTGCCGTTGCGCACCACCTCGTCAATGTCATGGCGGGTGATGCCCATGTCGGCCAGTAGCCGGTCATCCATCGCATGCAGTTCGCGCCGCGCCGCGCGCAGCCGCCGCTCGCGGGCCAGCCAGCGCATCGTGCGCGCCAGCGGCGACACCATCACGCGGGCCGCCGCCGCGATACCGCGCCCGGCGATCCCGAGAAGGCGGTGGACCTCCGCTGAGCGGGCCCGATGCGCCGCGCGGATATAGGGCTGATAGGACGACGTTCGCCGCAATCCGTTCGGGTACTCCATGGTTCAAGCTCCAGTGTTGCCCGTGACCGATCCGTCACTGGAGCCACGATGCCGGAGCGCAATTCATCAGTCTAACGAATAGTTCTGATGCCATTCATCACTGGTATTGATGCTTGGCGGCCAGCGTGCTAGGCTGCGCACACTGCAATATGGAGTGCGCCATGCCGCCCGTCCTGGAACCCGAACTGCTTCAGACCTTCATCGCCATCGCCGAGACCGGCCGCTTCACCGAGGCCGCAAAGCGCGTCGGCCGCACGCAATCAGCGGTGAGCATGCAGATCAAGCGGCTCGAAGACGCGATCGGCCGGCCGCTGTTCGTGCGCGATGGCCGGACGGTGCAGCTGTCCTCGGATGGCGAGTTGCTGCTTGGCCATGCCCGTAGGGTGTTGCGCGCCCATGCCGAGGCGCTGGCCGCCTTCCAGCCGTCGGAGCTGACGGGGACCGTCACCATCGGCGCGCCGGACGAATACGCGGTCGCCTTCCTGCCGACGATCCTGCGCAGCTTCGCCGAGACGCATCCGCAGGTGCATGTCAACGTGGTCTGCGAGCCGACGCGCAGCCTGATGCCCAAGCTCGACATGAACGAGATCGACATCATCCTGTTCACCGAGGGCGGAGAGGTGGACCGCGACGACGGCAAGAGCGACCCGATCCTCCTGCGCGAGCCGGTGGTCTGGGCGGCTTCGGAGAAACATTGCGTCCACCAGGACGATCCGGTGCCGCTGGCGCTGTTCCACACCGGGTGCCGCTTCCGCCAATGGGCGATCGGCGCGCTGGCTGATGCCGGGCGCGGCTACCGCATCAACTACACCAGCGTGAGCTTCGCCGGGATTGAGACGGCTGTGCGCGCGGGGCTGGCGGTCGCGGCCATCCCGCGCTCGAATGTCACGCCGGGCCTGCGCATCCTCGATGAGCGCGACGGCTTCCCTGCCCTGCCCGACTACGCGCTCGCCATGCGCCGGGCAAAGGGTGCAACATCCTGCATCCATGACCGGCTGGAGGACCACATCGTCAATTGCTTCCGCCATGGTCCGCCGCGCGAGGCCGCGGCCTGAGCTTCACGCGATCGTGTCCGCCTTTCGACTCGACATTTTCGGAACATTGTTCCACTTAATGGCAAAACGGCAGATCAAATCCTGAACGCCGATCACCCCGGAGCCGCGAAGTGAGCCGCAGCGATACCGCGCAGCCAAAGCTTGATGAAACGGACCGCAAGATCCTGCGCATCATGCAGCGGGACGCGACCATCTCCTTCGAGCGCCTGGCCAAGAAGGTCAACATCTCCAAGACCGCCGTGTGGAACCGCATCCAGCGGCTGCAGCAATCCGGCGTG
>CAYYSM010000402.1:0-2454 GCA_964474225.1 uncultured Hyphomicrobiaceae bacterium | reverse complement strand
CCGGGCTGCGCTCCAGCACGCGGTTGAGATAGAGCTTCGAGCCGCCGCGCCCGATGAGCTGCGAGGCGACATCCTCCATCTCGTCGAACAGCACCGCCGCGTTTTTCGACCCGGCCAGCAGCCGCAGCGAGAAGACGAGATCCGCCAGACGCGCCGAGCGGTCCTGCTCGGCCTGCGTGCCCGCGTCCTCCCCCGCGCCGTAGAGCGTCAGGCCCGCGGCCTCGGCCGTGACCTTGCACAGCTCCGTCTTGCCCGAGCCGGGCTGGCCATACAGCAGGATGTTGACGCCTGCCGCGCCCTCGCGCGCCGCGCCGCGAAGCACCCCGGCGATCAGGTCGCGGTCGGTTTCGACGTGATCGTAGTCGTCCGGCCGGATCGCCGCCTTCAGCGGTGTGCCGAGGAACGCCTTGCGCATCTCGGGGAAGTCGGCGAATTCGCGATCCAGACAGTTGTTGACGCGCGGCGGGATCTGGAAGCGCCCGTTGAAGCCGGAAATTTCGTCGCCGTCCTCGTCCAGCTTCAGCAGACCCGAGACGATCAGGTCGCCGTCCGGCCCGATGAGCGGCTCGACCACGCGACCGGGATGGCCGGTCAGCGCGGCGATGGTGCGGCTGAAAGGGGTGATGACCTCGCCCACGCAGTCGCACAGATACTCGACCTGGTCGAAGCGGCTATAATAGGCGATCAGCGCGACGATGTCGGCGGAGGCGGGCGGCAGGCCCAGTTCGCGCACGAGCATCTGGATATTGCGCGTCAGCGGCTCGGGCGGCGGCGTGGCCTGCGCGGCGGCTCGCAGATCCTGCAGAACCTGCGCCTCATGCGTGCGATAGGCGCGCTCGAACTCCGCGACGTTGAAGCCGCCGCCGTACAGATGCCCGATGACCTTGGCCAGCGGTTTGGGCACCGGCAGCGAGAGGACGTCCGCGCGCTCGTTGAGCCAGTGGCTCAGATGGCGCAGCGCGCGCAGCGGCAGGTCCGGCCGCGCCAGCACACGCGACAGATAGCCCGCGACAAGGCTGCGTTCGGCGTCATTCATAAGGGCGCGGCCGCCTTCGCGGCCTGAACGTACTCACTCATTCCCCGTATGTATTGCTTTCGCGCGGGGTCGGGCAAGTGCCGCGCTGCAAGGGGCGGCCGGTTTGGCGTCAGATCGCGCTTGACGCGCGGGCCTTGGTCTCGATCCGTCCAGCCGTGCGGCGCATGTCTTTGCTTGCGCTTTCCGCGCTCCGCCGCAGCGCGGCAAGCCGCGCCCGCTCTGCCCGCAGCGCACGGGCCAGGGCCACATGCCGGTTCATGTCATAGCTCCAGTGCCCCGAACGGCCGCGCTTGCGCTCGCCGCGAAGCGCCCGCTCCAGAGCCGCGACGACGCGCTCGGCATCGGCAAGGTCGGTCGATTCGATCTCGCGCGGCCACAGCGGCACCAGGCGGGCGAGCCGGCGCGTGCGCGCATCGGCCGCGAAGACCGCCGGGGCGCGATCTTCCGGCGTTCGCGCATGCCAGCTTTGAATGCGGGGCGTGCGCCGCTTGGCGCCGGGGCTGCGATCATCAGCGTGCGTCATTGCTGCGACTCCTTTGACGGGAGCCGCAAGCCTGTCACGCGACGGAGGGGCGGGGATAACTTCTCGTGCAACGGCCGCGAGAAGGGTTAAAAATATTTGAGGCTCATCACCACAGGCGCGACCCACGCCACGTCGGCATCGTAGACGACCTCCGCGCCGGGATCGTGCGGCACGAGCGTCCATCCTCCGCCGTTGCTGCGGATGACGCGGGTGAAACGGACCTGCCCATCCTTCAACTCGACCAGACAGTCGGCGCCGTGGGCATTGGTGTAATCCGCCTGCTTGAGACGGTTGGCGACAAGGATGGTGCCGGCATCGTACAGGCCCACCCGGTCATCGAGTTGTGCCGCTACCGGGTCGTCCGCCGGGACATGCAGGTGCAATACGTTCACCTGCTTGCCCTCGCTGGTGAGAACCCGCCCGTTCTGCATCACCCGGCCGATAACCGGGATCTCCCGTCCTCCGGACCGGGCGATCAGGTCCGCCGGCTCGATATTGAGCGCGTTGGCGATCTTCTCCAGCCAGTCCGTAGAGACGGTCATGTTCGCCGTCTCCAGCCGCTGCACGGTCTGCGGCGTGGTCGAGATCTTGTCGGCCAGCTCTTTGAGCGTAAGCCCGCGCAGCTTACGGAACTCACGTATCCTGGTTTCCATGTCGGGATCCTCTTGTTTTGGAGCACCCTATACGAGATTTTTTACCGAACACTTGTTCGTTGTTTTTACTTTTTAGGTAAATTATCAGCGCATGGGTGTTTTTGCCGCTCTTTCTTATCCCGAGCAGAAAGGTCCGAATGGCATGACTTTGGAGTTGGAGGATCGACGCACAGAAGATGTACCTCACCCCGCACACTACATAGCTGGACACCTCGAAAAGCCCCTCCCCGAATCGGCAGCGG
>CAYYSM010000401.1:0-2456 GCA_964474225.1 uncultured Hyphomicrobiaceae bacterium | reverse complement strand
CCGGAATAATCGAGGCTGAGGAAGCCGTAGTCATGCCAGCCGCACCATTCCGCCAGGCTCATCGCCTTTCCGCCGCGCATGTCGGACTTGAAGCCGCTGAGCCACATGATCGCCGGGCGGTAGGGGCCGGAGCCGGGGTGCCAGATCGTGGCGATGTCAGTCGTGTTGCCGCTGGCATCCGTCACCGGGAGCGTCTGCGAAGGCAGGTGGAATTGATTGTTCTCGGTGCTCATTCTAAGGTCCCCACTCGTTTCCGGCTCGGGGCGACAAACTTCACGAAACTGCGCGGTGGTTCAAGCGTGACCGGCGATCCCTCACCCACAATACTGCAAGTCGTGCCCGAACTCGACACCGGCGGCGCGGAAGCCTCGGCGGTCGAGATGGCGGAGGCGGTGACGCGCGCGGGCGGGCGGTGTCTCGTCGCGTCGCAAGGCGGGCGGCTGGAAGAGGCGCTGGGGCGCGCGGGCGGCGAGCTGTGCCGGATGCCGCTGGCGACCAAGAACCCGCTGCGCATGACAGCGAATATCGCGGCGCTGCGCCGGCTGATTGCCGAGCGCGGGGTTGGTCTCGTCCATGCCCGCAGCCGCGCCCCGGCCTGGAGCGCGCTTGTAGCCGCGCGGCTGGCCGGCGTGCCGTTCGTGACGACCTATCACGGGGCCTATAACCAGAACTCCCGCCTCAAGAGCGTCTACAACTCTGTGATGGCGCGCGGCGACGTCGTGATCGCCAACTCGCGCTATACCGCCGAACTGCTGATGCGCCGGCACGGCACGCCGCCTGAGCGCGTGCGCGTGATCTATCGCGGGGTGGATGTCGAGCGCTTCGCGCCAGAGGCCGTTTCGCCCGAGCGGGTCGCGGCGCTGCGCGCGGCCTGGGGCGTCGCGCCGGGGACGCGCATCGTGCTTCAGGTCGCGCGCCTCACCCGCTGGAAGGGGCAGGACGTCCTCATCGGCGCGGCCGCGCGCGTGCTCAAACAGGCGGATACGGGCGACGTGGCCGTCGTCCTTGCGGGCGATGCGCAGGGGCGGCACGACTATGAGCGCGAATTGCGCGATCTGATCGCCGCGAACGGTCTGGCGGACCGGATCAAGCTGGTCGGCCACGTGTCGGACGTGCCCGCCGCCTGCCGCGCGGCGGAGATCGTCGTGGTCGCCTCGCGGGAGGCCGAGGCCTTCGGGCGCGCATCCGCGGAAGCGCAGGCGGCCGAGCGCCCGGTGATCGTCGCGGACCGCGGCGCGCTGCCGGAGACGCTCGTGCCGGTCCGCCGCGCGGAAGACGAGGGCACCGGCTGGCTGGTCGCGCCTGACGACCCGGACGCCCTCGCCGCCTGCCTCGAAAACGCGCTGCGCCTGCCGCCGGAAACCCTGGCGCGGATGGGCGCGCGCGGCCGGGCGCATGTCATGTCACATTTCACGACGCGGGCCATGCAGTCCGCTACGCTGGCGGTCTATGACGCGCTGTTAGGCTCACAGCTCGTTGCGCGATTCGGTGACGCGACGTCTTTGAATCCGGCCTCGCGCTCGGGGCATGTGCGCGATGGCGCTGACGCGTTTACCTAGCGCGTACAAAAATGCAATTTTTTCAAAATTCGCCGGTTCCTTCTCACACGGAATTGATTATGACTAGAGACAGGGCTCATCGGCGGCTGTCCGCGCGTTGTGGCATTGCCGAAGGGTCTGTAGGGTTATGCGAACAGCGGCGGAATGAAGCGTCTGGTTGCTTGCCTTGCCAGCGCGCGTATGCCGGGACAGCCGTTCGTGAATCCTGTTGACAAGGTCTGAACTCAAACGCCGGGCCGCGCTTGCGGTCCGGCGCTTTTCTCGCGGTCTTGGTCCGCGCAGGGCATTATTCCGACAACCAGCCCTCAAGCTTGCCGCTATCGGGCACCCCGCCCGTGTGAACCAGCTTGCCGTCCACCGACAGGCCCGGCGTGGACATGACACCCGCTATCGCGATGGATTTCTGATCGACCACCTTCTCGACCTCGACCGCGACGCCGAGCCGGTCGGCCGTATCCTTCACCATCTGCTCGACGCTTTCGCAGCGCTTGCAGCCCGGTCCGTAAACTTTGACGTTCTTCATGCTGTTTCTCCTTGGGTTTTGGCGTTCAATCCCCGCAAATCGGCGGGACCACGCACGTTCAGATCAAAGGATTGCGTTGAACAGGAATCCGACGGCGAGAATGCCGCTGGCCACGACGGCGATGAAAATCCCGATCAGGCGCAGGGTCAGCACCTGGCGCAGAATGATCATCTCCGGCAGGCTCAGTGCGATCACGCTCATCATGAAGGCCAGCGTTGTGCCAAGCGCCGCACCCTTGCCGAGCAGCGCCTCGACAATCGGGATAACGCCAGCGGCGTTGGTGTACATCGGCACGCCGACCGTGACAGCCGCGGGCACCGACCACCACGCTTCGCCGCCCATGATCTGCAGCATCATCGCCTGCGGCACATAGC
>CAYYSM010000400.1:0-2458 GCA_964474225.1 uncultured Hyphomicrobiaceae bacterium | reverse complement strand
CCCCCTATGGGGGGATAATTCAAAGCCGCATCCTTTGGGTGCGGATTATTTACGTGTGCCCAGCAAAGCGGGACCACCCGGTCTGCTGAAAGAAGCAGACGTCGCCCTGACCAAGGGGAAGACAATTCGAATCGCAAGGGCGTTGTCGTTTTATGAGCGGCAGGGTCTGAAGGAAGCGATAGGAAGTGAACGGTACATAGCGTAAGTGAACCTGATTCGGCGCTTTGGGAGGGTAAGTGTGCGCAATATCGCGACGCCCAGTACTTGGTCAGTCCCTTGGTGTGTTTGAGGATGGAGCTGTTCACAGGGATCCCGTAATACCTGGGGAAACCTCATATCGCCCTGACTCGTGATACGAGCGGGAAAGGGAGGTGCAAGGGGCAACCCAAGGCCGAACGATGCGGTGTGAGGCGGCAGATGAATCCGTAGTAGTGATGAAGTCCGGGCCGATGAAAGCTGGTAACAAACTGGAGGATAAAACCGGGACGACTCGCGGCGATGTTGCGCGAGGGCCGGCGTCTGCCAAAAGCGGCGTCAGTTGCGAAGGGAGGAAGTTTATTCGAAGATCTAGCGGAAATTGATTTGCCTTTCATCCGAGCACGAGCCGTCCGACGGGGCGGGGTCTTTTAGCGGCGGTGATCCGTGACAAGAAGTCTGCCGCATAAAACCGCTCGCGGGAGTATTCCGGATAGCGGGTCGTATATTGCTCTATAAAGGGATAGAAAGCGTCCGCTCCGGGAGAAGCACCCAAGGGTGCAAGGGGTATCAAGGGAAGCAGATGTAGGAGAGGGCATGGTTGAGGTATACTACAGTCTATATGATCGGATGTTGTCCGAGAAAAGACTGGAAGAGGCGTTCAGGAAGGTGAAATCCAAGAAAGGATCTGCCGGAGTAGACGGACAGTCCGTCGAGGACTTCGCGTTGAATCTGAACGAGAACCTGACCTTGCTCGCCCGAGAGCTAAGGGAGAAGAGCTATCGACCCCAGCCGGTGAGGCAGGTTGAAATACCCAAGCCTGATGGTCGGACAAGAAAGCTTGGAATTCCGTGCGTTCGGGACCGAGTGGTACAGCAAACCCTGCTAGAGATCTTGCAGCCGATATTTGATCCCGACTTCCATCCGTCAAGCTACGGTTATCGCCCGGGAAGAAGCTGCCATCAAGCGATAGACAAGGCGGCGCTGTTTATACGGCGCTATGAAATGGAATGGGTGGTGGACATGGACCTGTCCAAGTGCTTCGACACGTTGGACCATGAGATAATCATCCAGTCATTTCGAAGACGGATTGCGGACGGGAGCGTACTCAATCTGCTGAGGATGTTTCTTGCGGGAGGAGTGATGATTGGAGAGACATGGGAGCCAAGCGAACTGGGCAGCCCGCAGGGCGGGGTAATCAGTCCCCTGGTGGCCAATGTCTATCTGGACGCCTTCGATCAGCGCATGAGGAGTCGAGGACATCGGATAGTTCGATACGCCGATGATATTCTTATCTTCACCCGGTCAAGGAGTGCAGCTGAGAACGCGCTGTCACTAGCCAGCGGCTATCTGGAAGGCGAGCTAAAGCTAACGGTGAACCGCCGGAAAACCCACATTGTCCACAGTGGAGAAGGCGTAAAATTCCTGGGAGTGATAATCCACACGGGATTTACCCGGATTCAACCGGACAAGATCAAGGGATTCAAAAAGGTGGTAAGAAGGATCACCCGGAGAAACTCGCCGGTGAATCTGGAAAAGGTCATCGCTGATCTAAATCCGGTAGTCCGAGGTTTCGCCAATTATTTCCGGATAGCGAACTGTAAGGGAGTGTTCGAACAGCTGACTCAATGGATTAGGAGACGCCTGAGAGCCAAGCAACTGAAGCTGTGGAAAAAGCCTGAAAGGCTTCATCGCAGGTTGAGACAGTTGGGCTATCGAGGGGAGTTCATGTCCATCAAGATGAGCTCGTGGCGGAATTCCGCCAGTCCCCTGGCCAATATGTCCATGCCCAATAAATTCTTTGGGCAGATGGGACTATTTGACCTATATGCTGTTAAAACCGGTATTTCTATCTCAACATGTTGAGTCAAGAATAAACAGGAGCCGTATACGAGGTCCGTACGTACGGTTCTGTGAGAGGGATGAGGTAATGCCGATCACATTACCTCACCCTACTCGATCCAACGCCGATACCACAGTGGCGGCCATGGAGGCCATCAGGCTGGTCACGCTGACCTTGCTCCGGGCATCGACGCCGGGTTGAGCCTTCTTTTGGAACTTTCGGACCGTTTCCACCCCCTCATGGAGCTCTGCACAAAGGGGAATGCAGAACAGTTTTTTTTACCCATCCGGCCATGATTCCGATGACGCCCCAATGGCGGCCATAGATGTAAGGGGCTTTGCCCGAGTTGTCCGATTCCTGGTGCAGCCGCTTGACCGCCGGCATCTTTTCGGCCTCTTTGCTGACTTTGATGCCGTCGCC
>CAYYSM010000399.1:0-2461 GCA_964474225.1 uncultured Hyphomicrobiaceae bacterium | reverse complement strand
ACGGCCGGAAGGTGCGCTTCGCCAAGCGATCGGGAGAGATTATCGATGACTGAGGTCGCAGAAGCCACTTACAAGCCGCGGCTGAAGGGCCAGTACGACGAAGCCATTCGCCAGGCGATGATCGACGAATTCCAGTACGCGAACGTCATGCAGGTTCCGCGGCTGGAGAAGATCGTCATCAACATGGGCGTCGGCGACGCGGTCAACGATCGCAAGAAAGTCGAGATGGCCGCGCGCGATCTCACGCTGATCGCCGGGCAGAAGCCGGTCTACACCCGCGCGCGCAAGTCGATCGCCGGGTTCAAGCTGCGCGAGGGCATGCCGATCGGCGTGAAGGTGACGCTGCGCCGGCGGCGCATGTACGAATTCCTTGACCGGCTCGTCACCATCGCCCTGCCGCGCCAGAAGGACTTTCGGGGCTTGAGCCCGAAAAGCTTCGACGGCCGCGGCAACTATTCGATGGGCCTGAAGGAGCATATCGTCTTCCCGGAGATCGACTATGACAAGGTCGAGCAGATCTTAGGGATGGACATCATCATTTGCACGACCGCCCAGACCGATGACGAGGCGCGGGCGCTGCTGAAAAAGTTCAACTTGCCGTTTCGGGGCTGAGCCGCACGCGCGACGCCCGGACAAGAGGAGGAGCCGATGGCCAAGAAGGCAATGGTCGAGCGCAACAAGAAGCGCCGCCGGTTGGCCGAAAAATACGCGGACAAGCGCGCGGAACTGAAGGCGATGGCCGAGGACACCAGTCGGCCGCCGGAGGAGCGCTTCCAGGCGCGGCTGAAGCTGGCCAAGCTGCCGCGCAACGCGTCGAAGGTGCGCATCCGCAATCGCTGCGAGCTGACGGGTCGGCCGCGCGCCTATTACCGCAAGTTGCGGCTGTCGCGCGTGATGCTGCGTGAATTGGCGTCCCAGGGGCAGATCCCCGGCATGACCAAGTCTAGCTGGTAAAGGATAGAACGGCGATGGCGATGAACGACCCGCTTGGCGATATGCTGACACGCATCCGCAACGCGCAAATGCGCAATCGGACCAAGGTTTCGACCCCGGCATCAAAACTTCGCGAGCGCGTGCTGGAAGTGCTGGCTGAAGAAGGCTATATCCGCGGTTTCGCGCGGGTGGATTTCGGCGGCGGCAAGTCGGAGATCGAAATCGAGCTGAAATACTTCGACGGCCAGCCGGTGATCCGCGAGATTAAGCGCGTGTCGAAGCCAGGACGGCGGGTCTACTCCTCGGTGAAGGATTTGCCGACGGTACGCAACGGGCTGGGCGTGTCGATCCTCTCGACGCCGAAGGGCGTGATGTCCGACAGCCGCGCGCGCCAGGAGAATGTCGGCGGCGAGGTGCTGTGCAATATCTTCTAAAGCGCGCGGCGGCGCGGTGCGGAGAATAAGGGAGCGGGACAAATGTCACGCATTGGCAAACGACCGATTCCGGTGCCGGATAATGTCACGGCGACGATTGACGGTCAGCACGTTTCGGTGAAGGGGCCGAAAGGCGAACTGGCGACGACGCTGGTGGACGACGTGCTCGTAAAGCTCGAAGACGGCCAGATCGAGGTGCAGCCGCGCAACGAAAGCAAGCGCGCGCGCTCGATGTGGGGGATGTCCCGCACAATCGTGAACAATCTCGTCACCGGGGTGACCGAGGGCTTCACGCGCAAGCTGGAGATCAATGGCGTCGGCTACCGCGCGCAAATGACCGGCAAGAGCATCCAGCTCCAGCTCGGCCTCAGCCACGACGTTATCCGCGAGGTGCCGGAGGGTCTCGACGTCAAGTGCCCGAAGCCGACGGAGATCGAAATCTCGGGCATCGAGAAGCAGCGCGTTGGCCAGTTCGCCGCGGAGTTGCGCAGCCTGCGTCCGCCGGAGCCTTACAAGGGCAAGGGCGTGAAGTACGCGGAGGAGCGCATCATCCGCAAGGAAGGCAAGAAGAAATAAGGAAGGGTCGCGGTCATGGCGGGTCCGATGTCCAGGTTCAACCGGCGCAAGATGCGCGTACGGCGCACGCTGCGCAAGCGCACCTCGGGGCGTCCGCGTCTTTCGGTGTTCCGCTCGTCGAAGCATATCTACGCGCAGGTCATCGATGACACGAAAGGCCATACGCTGGCCGCGGCTTCGAGCCTGGATCCGGCGCTGCGCGGGCAGTCTGAGAAGGGCAGCACGGTTGAGGCCGCCGCCGCTGTTGGCAAGCTGCTCGCCGAGCGCGCGAAGGAGGCCGGGGTGGTCGATGTCTTCTTCGACCGGAGCGGCTATCTGTTTCACGGGCGTGTCAAGGCGCTGGCCGATGCAGCGCGCGAAGGCGGCCTGAATTTCTAGGGATTGAATAGGCTCCGCGGAGCCGGAGAGCACGAAAAAGGGGTTTGACCGTTGGCACGAGGACCGCGCGAACGCGAAGAACGCGACAGTGAATTTGTCGACAAGCTCGTCGCCATCAACCGTGTGGCGAAGGTGGTGAA
>CAYYSM010000398.1:0-2462 GCA_964474225.1 uncultured Hyphomicrobiaceae bacterium | reverse complement strand
GCCTTTCGCCGAAAACTTCAAATCTGCAGCTTGACTCAGCCATTAGGCTGCCTCCTCGACCTCGGCGTGACCGCCAGCCAGACGCAGCGTGCGCGAAAATGCCACGCCCAGCGGCACATGGCTCGCCGCGACGATGATCCCGCCCTTCCGGGCGTGGGCGCGCACCGCATCGGCCAGCAGCCCTTGTGAGGCAACATCGAGCGACACCGTCGGCTCATCCAGCAGCCACACCGGGCGCCAGGCCAACACCAGCCGCGCCAGCCCGAGCCGGCGCTTCTGCCCCGCCGAGAGGAAGCCCGCCGGCACATGGCGCAGCGGCTCCAGATCAAAGGCATAGGCAGCTTCGTCGATCGCCTCCAGCCCATCGCCGCCTAGATAGGCCGCGAGAAACGCAAGATTTTCGTCGACCGTGAAGCCCGCCTTGATGCCGTTCAGATGCCCGACATAGTGGCAGCATTCATCCAGCCCGAAGCCTTCCGGCCCACCTTCCAGCCGCGCCGCGCCGCTGTGCGGGCTGATAAAGCCTGCGAGCGTGCGCAACAGCGTCGTCTTGCCTGAGCCGTTGGCCCCGCTCAGCAGCACGCTCTCGCCATCGGCGGCGGCAAAGTTCACGCCCTCCAGAACCAGGCGGCGTCCGCGCGCGCAGCTCAGATTATCGACGATCAGCTTCATGCAGGGGATCGCTTGGGATTGGCTGCCTCCAGCGGGAACGGCGGCCGGGTCGCAGGGTTGTGAACAGACATGAACGGCGCAGATGCATGGACGGCAGCGATGCGCTTGTCCCTGCACCGTCCGGCAATCTATATATACGAGGGCCGGGTCCGGGCAAACACCGCCGTTTGCGCACCTCTCCGGCCCCGTCGTGAGGCGCTCCCGCGGCGGCGCGTGACAACGGAGCCTGCGCTTGACACGCTCCGGCCGAGTCGAATTCAGCGCCGGGCCGCCCCGGCCGCAATGCAAGGAGCACATCATGACGCAAAGCGACGCGCCCCAGTCCCTCGACAGCTTCAACTGCCGCCGGACGCTGACGGTCGGGGACACAACCTATGAGTATTTCAGCCTGCCCGAGGCGGAAAAGAACGGGCTGGACGGCATCTCGCGCCTGCCCTTCTCGCTGAAGGTGCTGCTGGAGAACCTGCTGCGCTTCGAGGACGGCCGCTCCGTCACCGCCGAGGACATCCGCGCGGTGCGCGACTGGCTGACTGAACACCGCTCCAGCCACGAGATCGCCTACCGTCCCGCGCGCGTGCTGATGCAGGATTTCACCGGCGTGCCCGCCGTGGTGGACCTCGCGGCGATGCGCGACGCGATGGCGCAGCTCGGCGGCGACCCGACCAGGATCAACCCGCTGGTGCCGGTCGATCTCGTCATCGACCACTCCGTCATGGTCGATGAATACGGCAACCCGAAAGCCTTCGCCCATAACGTCGAGCATGAATATGAGCGCAACATGGAACGCTACGGCTTCCTGCGCTGGGGCGCGGAAGCCTTCGACAATTTCCGCGTCGTCCCGCCGGGCACGGGCATCTGCCATCAAGTCAACCTCGAATATCTCGGCCGCACCGTCTGGGTGAAGGAGACCGGGCGCAACGGCAGCCGCGTGCTGCAGGCCTTCCCGGACACGCTGGTGGGCACCGACAGCCACACCACCATGATCAACGCCCTGTCCGTGCTCGGTTGGGGCGTCGGCGGCATTGAGGCGGAAGCGGCCATGCTCGGCCAGCCGATTTCTATGGTGATCCCGGAGGTCATCGGCGTGCGCTTCCACGGCGCGCTGAACGAGGGGGTGACCGCGACCGACCTCGTGCTCACCGTTACCGAGATGCTGCGCAAGAAGGGCGTGGTCGGCAAGTTCGTTGAATATTCCGGGGATGGGCTCGACCATCTCTCGCTGGAGGATCAGGCGACGCTCGCGAACATGTCGCCGGAATACGGCGCGACCTGCGGCTTCTTCCCAGTCGACGAGGACACGCTGAAATATCTGCGCGCCACCGGCCGCGAGGAAGAGCACATCGCGCTCGTCGAGGCCTACGCCAAGGCGCAGGGCATGTGGCGTGAAACCGGCACGCAATCGCCGGAATTTACGGACGTGCTGGACCTCGATCTGGACACGGTCGAACCGTCGCTCGCCGGGCCGCGCCGGCCGCAGGATCGCGTGCCGCTCAGCCATGCGCATACGGCGTTCCGCAGCGCGCTGGCGGAGATGCGCGGGGTCAACGCGGCTGACGAAGTCTCCGACATGTACGAGGAAGGCGGCGGCAGCGTCATTCCGCTGGAGAAGAAGGCCCCGGTCGAGGGCGCGAACTACGAGCTGACCGACGGCGACGTCGTCATCGCGGCGATCACCTCCTGCACCAACACCTCGAACCCGAGCGTGCTGATCGGCGCGGGGTTGGTCGCGCGGAACGCCCGCGAGAAGGGCATCCACACCAAGCCGTGGGTCAAGACCTCGTTCGCGCCGG
>CAYYSM010000397.1:0-2462 GCA_964474225.1 uncultured Hyphomicrobiaceae bacterium | reverse complement strand
CGACGGCCCCGGCGTGATCCGCGTCGATGTGCCGAGGGGCTTTGTCACCGACCTCGCCTCGGTGCCGCGCATCCTGTGGCCGGTGCTGGCGCATACCGGGCTTTATGGCAATGCGGCGATCTATCACGACTGGCTCTATGTCGATCAGCCGTGCACGCGCGAGGTCGCCGACCGCGTGTTCGACCGCGCGATGGGCGACATGGGCGTGGACGCGCCGACCCGGAAGATCATCTGGGCGGCGGTGCGCGTGTTCGGCGGCGATGGCTGGGAGCGGTGCCGGCAAGACAAGGCGGCGGGCGTGAAGTATGTGCTGAAGCGGTTCCCCGATGATCCGCGCATCACCTGGGAGGAATGGCGGCAGAAGCCGGATGTGTTCGCGTGATGAGATGCACGCGCTGGCCCGCTCAGGCCAGCTGGCGCGCATGGGCGACTTCACGGTCCTCCGCCGGGCGCAGCGCGCTCGCGGGCAGCGTGGCAAGCGCGTGCGTGTCGCCGCCAAGTGTCAGGAACTCCACCTCGAACGCCTCGCCCTCACGGTAAACCATGACAACCGTGCCGACATCCCCGGCGCGCAACTTCTGCTCCGGCAGGTCGCGGAGCAGCACGACGCGGTCAAGCTCGCTGATCATTTTTGGTCCTTTCTCGCCGGAAAAGCGGTCACCAGCCGCGGCGCATCCTCGCCCTCCAGCACGATCCACACGCTGCGTACCCTTGGCGTTCGGCCATCCGGCGCCGGCAGCGGCCCCTCCACCGCATATGTGACGCCATAGGCCGTGCGTTTCAATTCTCGGGCCGGGTGCGCGCGCGCATGCTCTCTCAAAGCATCGGCCAACACGTCCGGCTTGTCCAGATCGAAGCCGAAGCGGGCGAAGAACTGCGCCTTGGACGCGCCGTCGGGGTGGCGGGGATTGAGCAAATAGCCGGTGATCTTGCGCGGATCGATGATCGCGCGCTCGGCGTTTGGCAGCATGTTTAGCGGGCCTGTTGGTGCTTTGCCCGCGACTCGCCTTCGGCGAGATGTTGGGTTGCGGCGTGGGGCGAGCGGTGTGTTTCAAGACGTAAAGAGGTAAGGATTCAAGGGGTAATCGTCCTCGCCAAACGGAACCCGAAGTCGCCGAGTCGGCCGTCACGGCCCCACCAGTCGCGGAACGCGGAGCGCAGGTTCTGCGGATGGTTGTTCCAGGACCCGCCGCGCAGAACGCGAAACTTGCTATCTCCGTTTGTCCACGCACCGCCGCTGGCCTTCAGGCTTGCAGGCTTGTCCGCATAGCTGGAGTTCCAGCAGTCCGCGACCCACTCCCAGACATTGCCGTGCACCTGATAAAGCCCCCACGGGTTGGGCTCAAAACTCTCCACCGGCAGCGTGCGCTCGCGGAATTCGCCCTTCGGGCTGCCTGCATAGCTGTAGTTGCCGTCATAGTTTGCCTTGTCCGTCGTGATCGGAGCCTCGAACGAAAACGGCCCCGTCGTTCCCGCCCGCGCCGCATACTCCCATTCCGCCTCCGACAGCAGCCGGTAGCGCTTGCCGGTCTTCTCGGACAGCCACTTCGCGTAGGCCTCGACGCCGAACCAGGACACATTGACAACAGGGAAGTCCTCCTTGCCCGCCTCCACCGCAAACGCGCCAACCGAGCCGGTGATCTGGCTGAAGCTGTCCTCATCCTTGGTCTCGAACCAGGGCTCCTTCTCTGTGCCCCGGCGCTTTACGTCGTTCAGGAAAGCCACATACTGCGCATTCTTCACCTCGAACTTGCCCACCGCAAATGGCTCGGGAATGCGCACCTGATGCTGCGGGCCCTCGTCGTCGTCGCGGCCCTCCTCCTTCGGCAGAACTTCGCCCTGGCCGCCGTCCAGCATCTGGACCGGCGTTTCGCCATCACCAGAGCCCATGACGAACGTGCCCGCCGGCACCACAACCATCTCCGGGCATTCGGCGCAGTCCTTGAAGCTCTCGCCCGAGCCGGGGACGATCCGCTTCGTCCCGCCCGTGGCCAGCTTGACCTCTTCCCCACGAAAGAAGCGTTCCGCTGCCTTCTGGTGGCGCGCTATCATCCTTTCATGCTCAGATGGCTCCGTATCTAAGCTAGTCTCCGGCGTGGAATCGGGTGGATAGAGAGCCCATACGGCGATCATGAGCGCAATTGCGCCAGCCCCCGCCGCCCAGACCCAACCCGGCGGCTTGCCGCCCCGCCCGCCACCGGTTCCGGTCGCGCCTGGCTCTTCAGTTGGCGCTTTTTCCGGCGTTGGCGGTTCGGGCCGGTTCGTCTCCTCCTCTCGGCGTGCCCGCGCCTCGGCCTCCTGCTGGTCGCGCTTCTCCGCTTCGCGGCGCTCGCGTTCGGCTTCCTCGCGTTCGCGCTCCTCTTCCGCGCGCCGCGCCTCATCCGCCGCGCGCAACTCCGCGGCCCGCGCCTCGGCATAGGTCGACCACGGGGGATCGGGGTGACGCTCTTGAAACGCCGCCA
>CAYYSM010000396.1:0-2479 GCA_964474225.1 uncultured Hyphomicrobiaceae bacterium | reverse complement strand
GCGGCTCAGTTAGTGAACAGGGAGGCTGACAGAACGGAGGACCGTTCAGCGCCAATTTGACTGGACGATTATGACGTTACGAGCCTGTCCTTAAATGAAGGTTAACAGCGCAGGGAATTTCGCGAGATTTTTCTGATATTTGGCGCACTTTCGTGCAGATACAGGTCTGGACGCCGACCTCTTGTTGCGCGGCCAGCGCGCATCGACTACCACCGGGGAACACGGTAAGGAGACACGCATGGCCGAGCCGACGCCGCTTCCCGAGCAGATGACAGCGATTTCCATTGCCGAGCCAGGCGGGCCGGAGGCGCTGCAGCCTGCGCAGATGGCCGTGCCCCAGCCGGGCGCGGGCGAGGTGCTGATCAGGGTTGCGGCAGCGGGCGTCAACCGCCCCGACGTCATGCAGCGCCAGGGAATGTATCCGCCGCCAAAGGGCGCCTCGCCAATTCCGGGGCTGGAAATCGCCGGCGAGGTCGTGGCGACCGGGCCGGAGGTGAGCCGCTACAAGCCCGGCGATCAGGTCTGCGCGCTGGTGACGGGCGGCGGCTATGCGGAATACTGCGTGGCGAGCGAGGGCGCGACGCTGCCCGTGCCCGCCGGCATGGACGCGATCGAAGCGGCCGCGCTGCCCGAGACCTTCTTCACCGTGTGGATCAACGTGTTCGAGCGGGCCGGGCTGCAACCGGGCGAGGTGTTCCTCGTGCACGGCGGCACCAGCGGCATCGGCACCACGGCGATTCAACTCGCCAGCGCGTTCGGCGCGCGGGTATTCGCCACGGCGCGCGGACCGGAGAAAGGCGCGGTCTGCACGGAGCTCGGCGCGGCGCGCGCGATCGACTATGAGACGGAGGATTTCGTCGAGGTGGTGAAGTCCGCCACCGATGGCCATGGCGCCGATGTTATCCTCGACATGGTCGGCGGCGATTACGTCCAGCGTAACATCGCGGTCGCGGCGGAGGACGGGCGCATCCACCAGATCGCCTTCCTGCGCGGCTCCAGGGTCGAGGTCGACCTGATGCGGATGATGCTCAAGCGCATTACGCTTACCGGCTCCACCTTGCGCGCGCGCCCGAGCGAGGTGAAAGCCCGCATCGCCCGCGCGCTGGAGGAAAACGTTTGGCCGCTCCTGGAAAGCGGCAAGGTGCGCCCGGTCATCGACAGCCGCTACCCGCTGACCGACGCTGCGGAGGCGCACCGGCGCATGGAAACAAGCGCGCATATCGGCAAGATCCTGCTCGTGACCGGCGAATAACCCGGAAAAACCACGCTGCCGCGCCAGCGGGGTTTGCGCCTGCGTGCAGGCGGGACTATGTTTCTAGCGAGAAGCGATTCCCGCCGTTCCCTTCGACACAACCGATTTGAACTCGCTCAGGGTCTTTCCTTGAGCACGGAGAAAGCATGATGAGTGACAAACCGCTTATGCCGAAAGCCACTGCCGTGTGGCTGGTCGACAATACTTCGTTGACCTTTGAGCAGATCGCCGATTTCTGCGGTCTGCACGAGCTTGAGGTGAAGGGCATCGCCGACGGGCAGGTGGCGCAGGGCATCAAGGGGATGGACCCGATCTCGTCAGGTCAGCTCACCCGTGATGAAATTTCGCGGGCGCAGGACGACCCGAGCTATCGCATGAAGCTAGCCAAGAGCCGCGTGGAGGTCCCCGAAATCAAGACCAAGCGCCGCCCGAAATATACGCCGGTCTCCCGCCGCCATGACCGGCCGAACGCGATCTACTGGCTGCTGCGCAATCATCCGGAACTTCGCGATTCCCAGATCATGCGCCTCGTTGGCACCACCAAGCCGACCATCCAGTCGATCCGTGATCGCACCCACTGGAACATGTCGAACCTGCAGCCGCAGGACCCGGTCACGCTGGGGCTGTGCAAGCAGATGGACTTGGATGCCGAGGTGCAGAAGGCGGCCAAGCGCGCGGACGCGGAGAAGGCCGGGACGGCTGCGCCTGCCAGCCCGGATGCGAGCCTCAAGCCGGTCGAGGATGCGCCGGCGCGGAGCGAGGCTGAGGTGTTTGGAACGGTTGAAGGCGACGAGGGCCCGGCCGAGCCGGAGGAAGAGGAAAACGCGGAAGATCTCGCCGAGCGGGCGTTCGCAAACTTCGAAAGCGGCGAGACCGCCGAGGACGAAACGCGATAGACTGAAATGTGCGGCGAAGCGGCCCGCCGCCCGCCTCTTTCTTCCCGCCTCCCGACGTCTAACCCAGGAAGCCCTCGAACTTCTTCTTGAAGCGGCTGACGCGCCCGCCGCGGTCGACCAGATGCTGGCTGCCGCCGGTCCAGGCCGGGTGCGTATTCGGGTCGATGTCCAGCGTCAGCGTGTCGCCTTCCGCGCCGTAGGTCGAATACGTCTCGAATTCGGTGCCGTCAGTCATGACGACCTTGATCTTGTGATAATCGGGATGGATGCCGCTCTTCATCGTCGCTGTCCCTGTATGGAAATGCTGTCTGCGCGTTCGGGGATGCCGCGC
>CAYYSM010000395.1:1878-2495 GCA_964474225.1 uncultured Hyphomicrobiaceae bacterium | reverse complement strand
TCATGGCGCTGTCGCTGTCGGTGCTGGCGACGATCTATCCATCCTGGCGGGCGGCCCGGCTCGATCCGGTCGAAGCCCTCAGATATGAGTGAGGCGGCGTGGAGCAGCGGATAACACAACCGGCGCTGAAGGCCAGCGGGCTGCATCGCTGCTTCCGGCAGGGCCCGCGCGAAATTCACGTGCTGCGCGGGGCGGAGCTGGAAATCTGGCCGGGTGAAACGGTGGCGCTCGTCGGCCCATCGGGCGCAGGAAAGTCGACGCTGTTGCAGATTCTCGGGCTGCTGGAGCGCCCGGACAGCGGCTCGGTGAGTATCGGCGGGCAGGAATGCGCCGAGCTTGACGATCTCTCGCGCACGCGCGTGCGCCGCACCGAGGTCGGCTTCGTCTACCAGTTCCATCATCTTCTGGTGGAGTTCTCCGCGCTGGAGAATGTGGTGCTGCCGCAGCGGATCGCGGGGCTGGACCGCGCCGAGGCCGAGCGGCGGGCGCGCGATCTGCTCAAGATTTTCGGGCTGGCTGAGCGCGCCGACCACCGCCCGGCGGAGCTTTCTGGCGGCGAGCAGCAGCGCGTGGCAATCGCCCGCGCCGTGGCCAACGCGCTGAAGCTGCTGCTGGCC
>CAYYSM010000395.1:0-1858 GCA_964474225.1 uncultured Hyphomicrobiaceae bacterium | reverse complement strand
ACGGCCGAGCGCGTGTTTCAGCAACTCCTGCAATTCGTGCGCAAGGCCGGGCTGGCCGCTGTCATCGCCACGCACAACCTGGAGCTGGCCGAGCGCATGGACCGGGTCGTGCAGCTTGAAGACGGCCTGCTTTTGGAGCATGATCCGGCGCTGCGTGGGCTGCGTCCGGCGGCGTTTAACCTTTAGCGCTGGAGCTTTCGGAAAAATGTTCCGCATTCGCACACCCTGGATCGGCCGTCGCGCGGCGCTTTCCGGCCTCGCCGCTGCGCTCGGGCTTGCCGCCGCCCGACCTTTTGATTCCGCGCGCGCCGCGCTGGAGCCGAAACTCACGCCAACGCCGGGCCAGGCCGAAGGGCCGTTTTACCCGCCGGAATGGCTCGGCGACATTGACAACGACCTCGTGCTGGTGAAAGGCGAGGACGCGGAGGCGATGGGCACGGTCCTGCACTTGCGCGGGCGCGTGCTCAACCGTCACGGCGAGCCGATCGAAGGCGCGAGCGTCGAAATCTGGCAGTGCGACGCGCAAGGCGTCTATCACCATCCGTGGGATGAACGCGGGCGGCGCAAGGCGGATGCGGGTTTTCAGGGGCGCGGGCGCGTGGAAACGGACGCGCAAGGCCGCTACGTGTTCCGTACGATCAAGCCGGCCGCTTATTCCGGGCGCACGCCACATATCCACTTCAAGATCATGCAGCCGGGCGGGGATACGCTCGTCACGCAGATGTATTTCGCGGGCGAGCCGACGAATGACCGCGACTTCATCCTCAACAGCATCGCCGACCCGGCGCAGCGCGAAAGCCTGATCGTGCCGCTTGAAGACGCCGGCGCGGTCGAGCCGGGCGCGGTCGCCGGACAGTTCGACGTCGTCCTCGGCTAAACCTCATTGCCTGATTCTGCGAAACCTCAATCAAACAAGTAGAGCCGCGCTTTCGGCTGCCATGTGTCGGTGAATTCGGCTAACCTTGTCTCAATCTCCGTGTCGGGGTTCAAAACAAAGAAGGTCCGGGCGCTGTAGGCGCTGTATTTCATTGCGATCGTGCCCGTTCCGAGCACGGATGCCCAGTAAGAAATCTCTTCTTCGTGCCCGCCTGTGAAACGAGTGTTGTGGTGGTAGATGATCGCCGTTCGGCCTTCGGCTAGCTTTTTGGCTTCTGATAGGGGAATCCGTTTCCAGTGCATTGCTGAGCTTTTGCTGAACTTCTCGTCCAAATAGAGACCGTTATCGGGATCAGCGAAAACAATATCGCAGTCCTCCAGGTCGCGTATCACGCGCTCGAACCATTCAGCCCTCCAATAATTCTTCTCATTCGGTGCCAGCCCGTTCGGATCGAGTCGTTCGCTTGAAAAGATGACGTCCTTGAATAACGGAGACTTCTCGATGGAGCGCACTTCCCGCGGCTTGTGTTGGTGCTCCGGATTGACGATCTGCCGGAGTTCGTCGAATAGTTCCGGATCGAGATGACGCCACTTGTCCGGATCAGATAGATATGTCGTATGGCGACCGTCGCCGTTCGCCTCGTCGGGATACATATACCATGCGATCCCTAGGCGCCTGCCTCGCGCGAGATGCCGCAACAACGCATATTTAACGAAGTCGCCGATGTCGCCAGTGTACCTATCCTGCATGGCGTTCCCTTCTGTCCACAGCACATTGGAGAACTATGGCGATTCCTGTGCAGCCGCAATCGAGCACCATGAACAACACAGGATGTTACTCGGGTCGTGTCGCGAATCGGGCTAAGTTTTGACAAACGACGAGTGACTGAAGGCGCTTCCGCTTGAGGCATCTGAGCAGCTATCGTGAGAAGCGATGACCACGGGACCCGGCTTCATCCATCTGCGCGTGCATTCGGCTTAT
>CAYYSM010000394.1:0-2507 GCA_964474225.1 uncultured Hyphomicrobiaceae bacterium | reverse complement strand
CTGGCCGAAATCCGGCGGCTGGTGGAAGGCCTCGGCGCCGAGGTGAACATGGTGTTCCCGCTCGGGAGCCATCTGGCGGACATCGCGGATCTGGCGCAGGCCGATGTGAACGTCTGCATGTATCGCGAGTTCGGCCGCCAGCTCTGCGAGACGCTGGAGCGCCCTTATCTGCAGGCGCCGATCGGGCTGGAGTCCACCACGCTGTTCCTGCGCAAGCTCGGCGAGTTGCTGGAGATCGACCCGGAGCCGTTCATCGAGCGTGAGAAACACACGACGATCAAGCCGCTCTGGGATCTGTGGCGGTCAGTGACGCAGGATTTCTTCGGGACCGCAAGCTTCGGAATCGTTGCCAACGAGACCTATGCGCGCGGCGTGCGCAACTTCCTGGAGAACGACATGGGCCTGCCCTGCCACTTCTCCTATGCGCGCAGCGCAGGGCGCAAGCCGGACAACGAGGCCGTCCGCCGTTCGGTGCAGAACGACACGCCGCTGATCGTGTTCGGCAGCTACAACGAGCGCATGTATCTGGCCGAGACCGGGGCGAAAGCGATGTATATCCCGGCCTCGTTCCCAGGCGCGATCATCCGGCGGCACACCGGCACGCCTTTCATGGGCTATGCCGGGGCCACCTATCTCGTGCAGGAAGTCTGCAACGCGCTTTTCGACGCGCTGTTCTTCATCCTTCCGCTGGGCACCGACCTCGACAAGGCCGAGGCAACGCCGGCGCGGCTATCGCGCAACGAAACGCGGCCGTGGGACGAGGACGCTCAGGCGCTTCTGGACGAATACCTCGAGCGCGAACCGATGCTGATCCGCATCTCGGCGGCCAAGCGGCTGCGCGACCAGGCCGACAAGGACGCCCAGCTCATGGGCGAAGACCGCGTCACGGCCGAACGCGTCGCCAAGGCGCTCGAAAAAGTCAAAGGGGGACAAGCGGCATGATGGCTCTTTCACCGCGCCCCCGTCACCAGCTTTTCGCCCCTGCGTTCGCGTGGCCGGCTCTGCCCGGTCGCGCGGCGCAATGCGGCGGAAAGAAACGGACCGTTGCATCCGCCAGGCCGGCGGAATCGGTCCCGGCCTTCTCGAATGCGAGCGTTTCAGGTTATCGCTCGAATAACCGGCAAAGGGAGACTTGAGAAAATGGCCAACGCTATCAAACACGACAGTGCAAAACTTACTCTCAGGCGCCAAGAAGCTCGGGAGTCGCGGCTGTTGTACTGGCTGTGCTTCGCAGTCTTCCTTGTCATTGCAGTGTTTGCCCGGCTGCTGCCAGGCAGACGCGACACGAGCGATAACGAACTGGCGGGCGTCCGCCGTTCCATCTTTGCCGAGGCGCGCGCTTCGGCGGGGACGCTGATCCCGTTCGCATTCATGAAGTAGGCCGGTCCCGCAACCACCCGTGGCGGCGTGACGGTCCCTTTATCGTCGTCCAACAAGAAGAGAGAGACGCACATGGCTGATCGAGACAAGTCCTTGTCAGGACTAGGTGAAGACGAAGCGAAGGAGTTTCACAGCATCTTTGTGATTAGCTTCATCGCCTTCACCGTCATCGCGCTGATTGCGCATCTGCTGGTGTGGAATTGGCGTCCGTGGGGTTGGGCCGGAATGGAACAGGCCAACGCTCCGATGTTGAATGACGCCACGCTTGCCGCCACGCAAATGGCGCAAGTCGCACAAACTCTTGTATAAGGAGGCTTATCATGTGGCGAGTTTGGCTAATTTTTGATCCGCGCCGGACCCTTGTGGCCCTGTTTACGTTCCTTTTCGTGCTGGCGCTGCTGATCCACTTCATTCTGCTCAGCACGGAACGCTACAACTGGCTGCAACCTGCGCCGGCGGCTCAGACGAGCGCGGTCGAAATCACGCAGCCTGAGCATCTCGCGTAGCGAACAGGGTCTGCCCGGCCCGAAAGCACGGCCCGCCGGATACCCTTCTCGGTACGACCGTTCAAGGCCGGGCAGACTTCATCGTTGGCGCTAACCCGTACGGCGTCAGGCGTCTTCCCGAACGTTCCTGACCTGAGGATCGGAAAATGGCACTACTGAATTTTGAGCGCAAATATCGCGTACGCGGAGGGACGCTCCTGGGGGGAGACTTGTTCGACTTTTGGGTCGGTCCCTTCTATGTCGGCTTCTTCGGCGTCCTGACGATATTCTTCTCGGCGTTGGGAACATTGCTCATCCTGTATGGCGCATCGCTCGGCCCAACCTGGAATATCTGGAAAATCAACATCGCGCCGCCCGACATCAGTTATGGTCTCGGCTTCGCGCCGCTGGCCGAGGGCGGTCTGTGGCAGCTCATCACGATCTGCGCGATCGGCGCATTCGTGTCATGGGCGTTGCGACAGGCCGAAATCGCGCGCAAGCTCGGCATGGGCTATCACGTCCCGATCGCTTTCGGGGTCGCGATTTTCGCCTATGTCACGCTGGTCGTGTTTAGGCCGCTGCTCATGGGCGCGTGGGGCCACGGCTTCCCCTACGGCATCTTCAGCCACCTCGACTGGGTGT
>CAYYSM010000393.1:0-2515 GCA_964474225.1 uncultured Hyphomicrobiaceae bacterium | reverse complement strand
CTGGACATCAACCCGCTGCGCGCAGACGAAAACGGCGCGGTCGCGCTGGATGCGCGCGTTGTGCTGGCCGATCAGGCGAAGACGCCGCGCAGGCCCATGGCGATCCGCCCTTATCCGCACGAGTGGGAAAAGCGCATCGACCTGGATGCGCTCGGCGAGGTTTTCATCCGCCCGATCCGGCCGGACGACGAGAAGCTTTACGAGGACATGATCCAGCGCATGGACCAGAACGATCTGCGCCTGCGCTTCTTCTCCCCGCAGCGGCACATGTCGCGCAAATTCCTCGCCCGGCTGACGCAGATCGACTATGGCCGCGAAATCGCGTTTGTCGCGCTCACGCCCTCGGAGGACGAATTGCTCGGCGTCGCCCGCTTCTTCGCCGACCCGGATTATCGCAAGGCGGAATATGCCGTGATGACCCGGTCCGACCTCAAGGGGCACGGCCTCGGCTGGCAGCTCATGCGCCAGCTTATCGACTACGCGAAGGCCGAAGGGCTGGAGCGGCTCTACGGCTCCGTGCTCAGCGAGAACGTGACCATGCTGCGCATGTGTCAGCAGCTCGGCTTCAACACCCGCCACGATCCTGACGACCCGTCGATCTTCCAGGTTGAGTTGCCGCTGAATAACGCCGGCAAGGACGAGAGCTGAGAAGCTTTCGCACTTGCGAAATCCCCGCCCGCGGGCCAGTCTGACACACGGTTGCAAAGGCCCTGTGCGGCGCTCGCTTGAACGCGTGCAGGTTTCGCTATAACCACGGCGGCAGTCTGGATCGGATTACGGCAGGGAGAAAACGCAAATGGCCCGGAAGAAGATCGCACTGATCGGCGGCGGCATGATCGGCGGCACGCTCGCGCACCTCATCGGGGTGAAGGAGCTGGGCGATGTGGTGTTGTTTGACATCGTCGAGGGAATGCCGCAGGGCAAGTCGCTGGACATTGCCGAATCTCTGCCGGTCGAGGGCACTGACATCCAGCTCAAGGGCACCAACGAGTATGTCGATATCCGGGGTGCGGATGTGGTGATCGTGACCGCCGGCGTGCCGCGCAAGCCGGGCATGAGCCGCGATGACCTGCTGGAAATCAACCTCAAGGTGATGGAGCAGGTCGGCGCAGGCATCAAGAAATACGCGCCGGATGCCTTCGTGATCTGCATCACCAACCCGCTGGATGCGATGGTCTGGGCGCTCAACCAGATCACTGGCCTGCCGCGTCACATGACCGTGGGCATGGCCGGCGTGCTCGACAGCGCGCGGTTCCGTTATTTCCTGGCCGAGGAATTCGATGTGTCGGTGGAAGATGTCACCGCCTTCGTCCTGGGCGGCCACGGCGACACGATGGTCCCGCTCACGCGCTACACCACCGTCGCCGGCATTCCGCTGCCCGACCTCATCAAGATGCACTGGATCACCCATGAGCGCCTGGGCGAGATCGTCCAGCGCACGCGCGATGGCGGCGCGGAGATCGTCGGACTACTGAAGAGCGGCTCAGCCTACTATGCGCCAGCGGCGTCGGCCGCGGCGATGGCCGAATCGTACCTGAAGGACAAGAAGCGGGTGCTGCCCGCTGCGGCTTATCTCAATGGCGAATACGGCGTGAAGGGGCTTTATGTCGGCGTGCCCACGGTCATCAGCGCCAAGGGTGTGGAGCGCGTGATCGAGATCGACCTGACCTCGGGCGAGCGGGCCGATTTCATGCGCTCGGTCGAGGCGGTGCAGGGGCTTGTCGATGCCTGCAAGCGCATCGCGCCGGGGCTGGGCGGTATCGCGGACTAAAGCGCGATCCGAAACAGCCCGTCCCGGACTTGATCCTTGATAGGAAACGGTTTTCGGATAAATCGCGCGCTCAACCATAGACATGGACCTGAAGCCGTTCGCCCTTAACCGGGGCACGGCTCCAGAATGACGACGGACCGGGAGCAAGACGAATGAACATCCATGAATATCAGGCCAAGGCCATCCTGCGCGATTATGGCGTGCTGGTCTCGCAGGGCGCGGCCGCTTTCACGCCGGAAGATGCGGTCAGTGTCGCTAATGAGCTGGGCGGTCCTGTCTGGGTCGTGAAGGCGCAGATTCATGCCGGCGGTCGCGGGAAAGGCCGGTTCAAGGAGGCGCAGGCGGGCGAGCAGGGCGGTGTCCGGCTGGCGAAGTCGATGGATGAGGTCCGCACCTTCGCCGACCAGATGCTCGGGCGCACGCTGGTCACCCACCAGACGGGGCCGGAAGGCAAGATGGTCCAGCGGCTCTATATCGAGGAAGGCGGCTCGATTGCGCGCGAGCTGTATCTGTCGGCGCTGGTGGATCGCGGGTCTTCGCGCATTTCGTTTATCTGCTCGACCGAGGGGGGCGTGGATATCGAAAAGGTCGCCGCCGAGACGCCGGAGAAAATCCTGACACTGTCCATCGATCCGGCGGCCGGCTATTCGCCGTTCCACGGCCGGCGCATCGCCTTCGCGCTGGGGCTTGAGGGCGATCAGATCAAGCAGTGCGTCAAGCTGATCGGCAATCTCTACAAGGCCT
>CAYYSM010000392.1:0-2517 GCA_964474225.1 uncultured Hyphomicrobiaceae bacterium | reverse complement strand
GTCGCGCCGCTTGATGAGCCGGACCGGCACGAGGAGATCGCGCGGATGTTGGCCGGCGCGAAGGTGACGGATGAGGCGCGCGCGGCGGCGAAGCGGCTGATCGGGAGCGCGGCGTGAGCGCAGTCAGCGACATCCCGCCCGAGCAGTTGAGCCACGAGCAGGCCGCAGAAGAGGTCCCGGCGCTGATCGCCGAGATCGGCCGGCACGACCGCGCCTATTACGTTGAGGATCAGCCGCTCATCTCCGACGCGGACTACGACGCGCTGCGCCAGCGGCTGGAGGCCATCGAGGCGCGCTTTCCCGACCTGATCCGCTCGGACAGCCCCACCCAGCGCGTCGGCGCGCCGCCATCGGAAAAATTCGCCAAGGTGCGCCACCGCGTGCCGATGCTCTCGCTGAGCAACGCCTTCGCGGACGAAGAAATCCACGAGTTTGTCGATCGCATCCGCCGCTTCCTCGGGCTGGAGCCAGAGGCCGAAGTCGCCTTCGCCGCCGAGCCGAAGCTGGACGGGCTGTCCATGAGCCTCGTCTATGACGGCGGGGAACTGGCCTTTGCGGCCACGCGCGGCGACGGCACCGAGGGCGAGGACGTTACCGCCAACGTCCGCACCATCGAGACGATCCCCAAACGTGTCGCCGCCAAGTCCTTCCCCGACCGCTTTGAGGTGCGCGGCGAGGTGTTCATGTCGCACGCGGATTTCGCGGCGCTGAACGCCCGCCACGCCGAAAGAGGCGGCAAGACCTTCGCCAACCCGCGCAATGCCGCGGCCGGCTCGGTGCGCCAGCTTGACCCGAAAGTGACGGCCGCGCGCCCGCTCCAGTTCTACGCCTGGGGCTGGGGCGATGTTTCGGCGCTTCCGGCCGACAGCCACTTCGCCGTCATGCAGGCGATTGCCGATTGGGGTTTCCCGATCAGCGAGGAGCTGCGCTTCTGCCGGAACGCGGACGAGCTGCTCGCCTTCTACCGCGATATCGAGACGCGCCGCGCCACGCTCGGCTACGATATCGACGGCATGGTCTACAAGGTCGACAGCCTTGCGCTGCAGGAGCGGCTGGGCTTCGTGTCGCGCGCGCCGCGATGGGCCATCGCGCACAAGTTCCCAGCCGAAAAGGCGACGACCATCCTTGAGGATATCGACATCCAGGTGGGGCGCACCGGGGCGCTGACCCCGGTGGCGAAGCTGCGGCCCGTGACGGTCGGCGGCGTGGTGGTCAGCAACGCGACGCTGCACAACGAGGACGAGATCGCGCGGAAGGATGTGCGCGTCGGGGATACGGTCATCGTCCAGCGGGCGGGGGATGTCATCCCGCAGGTGCTCGGTGTCGTCGCGGAAAAGCGCCCTGCGGATGCCAAGCCCTACGAGATGCCCGATCGCTGTCCGATCTGCGGCTCGCACGCGGTGCGCGAGATCAACCCGGCCACGGGCAAGCCCGAGGCGGCGCGTCGCTGCACCGGCGGGCTGATCTGCGAGGCGCAGCTTCTTCAGCGGCTCAAGCACTTCGTGTCGCGCAGCGCCTTCGACATCGAGGGGCTGGGCGGCAAGCGCATCGAGTTGCTCCACGCCGAAGGGCTGATCAACAATCCGGCGGACATCTTCACGCTGGAAGCGCGCGATGCGACATCGAACCGGCCGATCCGTATATGGGAAGGCTGGGGCGAGAAGTCGGCGGCCAACCTGTTCGAGTCGATCAACGCGCGGCGCCAAATTCCGCTGGACCGGTTCATCTACGCGCTCGGCATCCGGCATATCGGCGAGACGACCGCACGGGTGCTCGCGCGCAGCTACGGCTCGTGGAGCGCGTTCCGCGAGGCGATGGAGGCGGCGCGCGACCGCGACAGCGACGCCTACCAGAACCTCGTCAACATCGACGGCATCGGCCCAGCGGCGGCGGAGGCGATCGTCGAGTTCTTCGCCGAGAGCCATAACCGGGAGGTGGTCGACGCGCTGACGGACGAGATCATGGTCGCGGACTTCGCGCAAACCGCGACCGAATCGCCTGTGAGCGGCAAGACCATCGTTTTCACCGGCAAGCTGGAGCGCATGTCGCGCGACGAGGCGAAGGCGCTGGCCGAACGGCTCGGCGCGAAGGTCACGGGGTCGGTGTCGGCGAATACCGATCTGGTGGTCGCCGGGCCGGGCGCTGGGTCGAAGCTGAAGCAGGCGAACGCGCTCGGCGTCGAGGTCATCAGCGAGGAGGACTGGCTGACGCTGTCCGGCGCGGCGTCGGACGCTTGAGGGCGTTGCAGCGCCACTGGTCTTTGCGAGGCCGAAGGCCGAAGCAATCCAGCCGCGGGTATAGTGGTTGTGGTTGGATTGCTTCGCTTCGCTCGCAATGACTGGGCGCGAAGGCGCAAGCGCTGTCAGACCGCCTCCCGCGCCTTCACCAGCCCGCGATTGATCATCGCCTCGGCGATTTGAACGCTGTTAAGCGCCGCACCTTTACGCAGGTTGTCGGAGACCACCCACATCGCCAGCCCGTTCTCCACGGTGGCGTCCTCGCGGATGCGCGAGACGA
>CAYYSM010000391.1:0-2554 GCA_964474225.1 uncultured Hyphomicrobiaceae bacterium | reverse complement strand
GAGGTGTCATGCCCCAGCTTGATTTTGCCGACTATGCGCCGCAGCTCGTCTGGCTCGTCATCACATTCGGCATCATGTACCTGCTGATGGCGCGCGTGGCGCTGCCCCGTATCTCCACCGTGATCGAGGAGCGCCGCGACCGCATTGCGAACGATCTCGCGCAGGCGGAGCAATTGCGCCGGGAGACCGACGAAGCCATCGCCGCATACGAAAAGGCGCTGGCCGATGCCAAGGCGCGGGCCAACGCCATTGCGCAGGAAACACGCGACCGGCTGAACGAAGAACTGGCGCAGGAACGCCAGCAGAAAGAAGCCGAAATCAACGAGCGGCTGGAACGGGCGGAACAGGAGATCGCCAGGACGAAGGAGCAGGCGCTTGCTCACGTCGAGGAGATCGCCCGCGACACGACAGCGACGCTGGTGGAGCAGCTTCTTGGCGAGAAGGTCAGCGGCGAGACCCTTGATTCGGCTGTCTCCCGCGCCGCGGGCAAGCATGGAGCGGCCTGATGGACACGACATTCTGGGTTGCGGTTTCGTTCTTCCTGTTCATCGCGCTGATTGTTTATTTGGCGGTGCCACGCCGGATCATCTCCGCGCTCGACAAGCGCGCCGAGAGCATTCAGCAGGAATTGGCCGAAGCGCGGCGGCTGCGCGAGGAGGCGCAGTCGATCCTGGCGGACTACCAGCGCAAGCAGCGCGACGCCGAGCAGGAAGCCAACGACATCATTGCCCAGGCCGAACGCGAGGCGCAGGCCTACGCGGAGGAAACGCGCAAGCAGTTCGAGGACATGCTGAACCGGCGCGTGCAGATGGCTGATGAGAAGATCGCCCGCGCGGAAGCGCAGGCCGTGGCCGAAGTCCGCGGACGGGCGGTGGACGCCTCGGTCGAGGCGGCCGAGCAGATCATCGGAGAAAAGCTCAGCGAAGACAAAGCGCAGGCGCTCGTCCAGCAGAGCGTCGATCAGCTCAAGAAGCACGGCGGCGCGCACTGAGGCGGCCGCCGCTCAGAAAGTCACCGCTGGCAGGGGTTCGCCTTCGCCACGCAGCGCACGAAGATGCCCTCCGGGTGACACTCAATACGCTTACTCCGCGCTTCCTTCCAATAGCCGTAATCGTGCCCGTAGACATAGCGGGCTTCGCGCTTCCAGGCGAACACTGCGCTGTTGCGCGCGAACTGGCGCACCAGGTTCTTCTTGCCTGCCGAGCGGATGAGCGCCCCGCAATGGCGGACGGGATAATCGCCATAGTAGCCGCCGGACCGCGCCTGCGCATCCGTGCCCGCCGCGCCCAGCGTTCCCGCCGCGATCGCCGCGGCCATGACAAGCTTCCAGATCATTTCGTCCCTCCTGCCGGTTCTTGGAAATCGTCAAATCCAACAGGAGCGACGGTAGTCCGGCCCGCCTGAACTCAGGCGGAACCGGGCATTCATAATCTATTCAGGGACTTGGCCGTGCGACGAGCCTATTCCGCGGCCTTGGCCTGCTGCGGCGGCTCCCAGCGCAGGACGGGGTGCCGCGCGGCCTTGACCTCGTCCAGCCGGCGGCGCGGCGCAAAACGCGGGGCCTCGGTAAAGCGCTCGGTTTCGCCCGCCTGCGCGGCCTTGGCGAGCGCGCGCATCGCGTCGATGAACTGGTCGAGGCTGTGCTTCGACTCGCTCTCCGTCGGCTCCACCAGCATCGCGCCATGCGCCACCAGCGGGAAATACACCGTCATCGGGTGGAAGCCCTCGTCGATCAGCGCCTTGGCGAGGTCGAGCGTGCTGACGCCGGTGTCCTTCAGGAACTGGTCGTCGAACAGCACCTCATGCATGCAGATCCGATCGCCATAGGGCTGGCTGAACAGATCGCGCAGCCGCGCCCGGATATAGTTGGCGTTCAGCACGGCATCCTCAGACGCCTGGCGCATCCCGTCCGCGCCCTGCGCCATCATGTAGGCCAGCGCCCGCACAAACATGCCCATCTGGCCGTGAAATGCCGTCAGCCGGCCGAAGGGATGCTCGCCTGGCACGTCCTCGGCGAACTCGGCCAGCGCCGGGCCATCCGCACCCGCCATCACGCGCGGCAGCGGCGCGAACGGGGCGATCGCCTTGGAGAAGATCACCGGCCCGGAGCCCGGCCCGCCGCCGCCATGCGGCGTCGAGAAGGTCTTGTGCAGGTTCAGGTGCATCGCATCGATGCCGAGATCGCCCGGGCGCACCTTGGCGCAAATCGCGTTGAAATTCGCGCCGTCGCAGTAGAGATAAGCGCCCGCCTCATGCAGGATTTCCGCGATCTCGATGATGTCCGGCTCGAACAGCCCGCAGGTGTTCGGGTTGGTCAGCATCATCGCGGCGGTGTCCGGCCCGACGATCGCGCGGACCGCATCCGGGCTCACCGTGCCGTCCTCGCGCACCTCGACCGGGCGCACCTCGTAGCCGATCAGCGCGGCGGTCGCCGGGTTGGTGCCATGCGCGCTGTCCGGCACGATGACGATGCGCCGTTGGGCGTTCTCCCCGCTCGCTTCATGCGCGGCCTTGATGCCCATCATCCCGCACAGCTCACCATGCGCGCCGGCCT
>CAYYSM010000390.1:0-2562 GCA_964474225.1 uncultured Hyphomicrobiaceae bacterium | reverse complement strand
CCGAGCCGCGGGTCTACCGCGACGAGGATCTGCCCGAGATGATCGCCGAGGGCCGGCAGGTCACGGCCGTGGACTACAACACCGCGCTGGAGATGCGCCAGGTGCTGAATGCGGGGCTCGACGAGGTTTTCGAGCGGTACGACGCGATCCTCACCCCGGCGAGCACCGGCCCTGCGCCGAAGGGGCTGGAAAGCACGGGCAGCCCGGTGTTCAATGCGCTGTGGACCTATTGCGGCGTGCCCTGCGTGAGCCTGCCGCTGCTCGACGTGGACGGCTTGCCGCTTGGCGTGCAGCTTGTGGGCCCGCACTACGACGATGGCCGGCTGCTGCGCACGGCGAATTGGCTGGTTCAGCATCTCGCCGCGCTGGCGGAAGAATAGCGCGTGACGCCGCGGTCACGGAGAAGGAGTTGCGATGTCGCTGACCGATAAGATCATCGCCTTCATGGGCCTGCTCGGCCTGATCATCTTTAACTCGGTCATCCTGATCTGGGTGGCCGAGCCGGATCTGATCATTCTCGTATCGGTCGCGCTGATGCTTGCGGCTTACGATTTCTGGCGCGAGGTGTTCAGCAAGCCGCGCGACGGTTCGTGAGCGCACGAACGCGCTGCGCTAGCCGCAGCTTGAGTAGCCGCACTCCCGGCAGATCAGGCAGCCCTCCTGATACACCATCGCGGGCCGGCCGCATTGCGGACAGAACAGCTTCTCGCTGCCGCCGGTCTGAGCCGCATGCGCGCCCGCGGCCTTCTGCAGGAAGCCGGTTTCCGCGTCGTCGCGCTGGATAAAGCCGATGTCGATCATATGCCGCTCGATCACCTCGCCGATTGCCGCGAGGAGGCTTGGCACATAGCGCCCGCCGACCCAATGCCCGCCGCGCGGATCGAATACGTCCTTCAGTTCCTCGACCACGAACGAGACGTCCCCGCCGCGCCGGAACACCGCGCTGATCATGCGCGTCAGCGCCACCGTCCAGGCATAGTGCTCCAGGTTCTTCGAGTTGATGAAGATCTCGAACGGCCGGCGGCGTCCATCCTGGATGATGTCGTTGATCGTCACATAGATCGCGTGGCCGGAGCCAGGCCATTTCAGCTTGTAGGTGTAGCCGGGCAGGGCCGCATCGCGCTCCAGCGGCGCGGACATGTAAACGACCTCGCCATTGCCCTGTTCGCGCTGCGGCGCGGGCGCGCTCAGCCCGAGCGATTGTTGCTGCGGCCGCTCGCCGGCTTCCGTCGCCTCCGGGCGCTCGCCTTCGCCATCGCCGCTGCTCAGCACCGCGCCCGTCACCGGGTTGGGCCGGTAGACCGTGCAGCCCTTCAGGCCCGTTTCGTAGGCGCGCGTATAGATGTCCTTGAAATCGTCAAAGGCGATGTCCTGCGCACAGTTGATGGTCTTGGAGATCGCAGCGTCGACGTGCGGCTGCAACGCCGCCTGCATCGCCAGGTGCTGATGCGGGTGCAGCTCCGGGGCGCGCACGAAGCTGTCGGGCAGCGGCGCGTCCGTTCCGAACGTCTCGCGATAAAGCCGGTAGGCGAAGTCCTCGACGCATTCCTCGTCCGCCGTCCCGTCAGCCTGCAAGATGCGCCGGCGATAGCTGAAATCGAACACCGGCTCGATCCCGCTTGAGACATTGTTGGCGATGATCGAGATCGTCCCGGTCGGCGCGATCGAGGTCAAAAGCCCGTTGCGCAGGCCCTTCTGGCGGATCGCCTTGCGCACATCCTCCGGCAACTCCTGCGCGCCTTCGCTCGCCAGGTATTTCTCGCCGTCGAACAGCGGGAAGCTGCCTTTCTCCGCGGCCAGCTCCGTGCTGGCCATGTAGGCGTTGCGCTGGATCATGCTCATCCAGCGCGCGGCGAGCCTCACCCCGTCTTCCGCGCCATAATGCTTGCCGCACAGGATCAGCGCATCGGCAAGCCCGGTCACGCCGATCCCGAGCCGGCGCTTGGCCCTGGCTTCCTCGGCCTGCGCTTTCAGCGGGTAGCCCGAAATGTCGATGACATTATCGAGCAGGCGAACAGCGGTGCGCGCCAGCTCGGCCAGCCGGTCCTCGTTCAGCGCGGCCTTCTCGGTGAAGGGGTGATCGACGAGCGTCGCCAGGTTCACCGAGCCAAGGAGGCATGCGCCATACGGCGGCAACGGCTGCTCTCCGCAGGGATTACTTGAGTGGATCGTCTCGCAATAGGCCAGCTTGTTGCGCCGGTTGACCCGGTCGATGAAGATCACGCCTGGCTCGGCATAGTCGTAGGCCGAATGCATGATCTTGTCCCACAGCGCGCGGGCCGGCACGGTCTTGTAGTGCACGCCGCCGAAGCTGAGCGGCCAGTCTGCATCCTGCGCCACGGCGTCCATGAAGGCGTCGGTCACGAGCACCGACAGGTTGAACATCCGCAGCTTGTCGGGGTCGGCCTTCGCCTCGACGAAAGCCTCGATGTCCGGGTGGTCGCAAGAGAGCGTGCCCATCATCGCGCCGCGCCGGGAGCCGGCGGATTTGATGGTGCGGCACATCGCGTCCCAGACATTCATGAAGCTGACTGGCCCAGATGCATACGCGCCGAACCACTT
>CAYYSM010000389.1:0-2566 GCA_964474225.1 uncultured Hyphomicrobiaceae bacterium | reverse complement strand
GGCGGCATGATCACGCTGATAGATAACTACAACAGCTTCACCTATAACCTTGTCCATTATTTTGCCGATCTCGGCGTTGAATGCCGGGTGTACCGCAACGACAAGATCGGCGTGGACGCGGTGCTGGCCGAAGCGCCGGGGGCAATCGTCCTCTCCCCCGGGCCATGCGATCCCGACAGGGCTGGCATCTGCCTCGATCTGATCAAGGCCGCTACCGGGCGCGTGCCGCTTCTTGGCGTATGTCTGGGGATGCAAGCTCTTGGACAAGTTTTCGGGGGCAAGGTGGTCCGCGCACCAAAGCTGATGCACGGCAAGCGTTCCAGCGTCATCAATGACGGCACGGGGCTGTTCGCAGGCCTGCCCTCCAGCTTCGAAGCAACGCGCTATCACTCCCTGATCGTCGACGCCGATACGCTTCCGGATACGCTGCGCGCGACTGCGCGAACCGAAGACGGCATCGTCATGGCAGTGGAGCACAACGAACATCCGCTATACGGGGTCCAGTTCCACCCGGAAAGCATCGCGTCGGACTATGGCCACGCCATCCTGGCGAATTTCCTTGGACTGGCGCGCATCAACTGGCGTCCGGTCAAACCGGGCCTTATCCTGCCGCAAGAACTCATGCAGGCAGCGCAGCCGGCGGCCTGACCCACCGCTGAAGACCGGCGCAGAGGCGAGGACGACGCGCAATGCAGCATACGCCTGACGATTTCAAACCCTTTCTCCAGCAGGTTTCCGAAGGCACGCCGCTGACGGCGGAACAGGCCGGCGAGGCATTTGGCCTGATGATGGCCGGCGGCGTGCCGGAAGCGCAGATCGCCGGGTTCCTGATGGCGCTGCGCGCGCGTGGCGAAACGGTGGACGAGATCACCGGCGCGGCGATGGCGATGCGCGCGAAGATGAAGCGGGTGATGGCCCCGGCCGGCGCGATGGATATCGTCGGCACGGGCGGCGACGCGAAGGGCACGCATAATGTCTCGACCTGCACAGCATTTGTCGTGGCGGGCGCAGGCGTGCCGGTCGCCAAGCACGGCAATCGGGCGGTGTCTTCGCGCTCGGGCGCGGCGGATGTGCTGGAGCATCTGGGTGTTTGCATGGAGACCGCGCCAGAGGCTCTTGAGCAAGCGCTGGAAGAAGCGCGCGTCGGCTTCATGTTCGCACCCGCCCATCACGCGGCGATGCGCCATGTCGCGCCGGCGCGCAAGGCGCTGGGCGTGCGCACGATCTTCAACGTGCTCGGGCCGCTATGCAACCCGGCAAGCGTGCGCCGGATGCTGGTCGGCGTCTATGCGCCGGAGATGACGCGCCCGTTGGCCGAAGTGCTGGGCCGGCTCGGCGTTGAACATGCCTGGGTGGTGCATGGCCATGACGGGCTGGACGAACTGAGCACCACGGGCGAGAGCGTCGTGGCTGAGCTGAAGGATGGCGCGGTGCGCGAGTTTACGGTCACGCCTGAGGATGCGGGGCTGGCGCGCGCGCGGCTGGATGATCTGATCGGCGGCGATGCGGCGGACAACGCCGCGGCCATCCGCGAGACGCTGACCGGCAAGGGCGGCCCGCTGCGCGACATCGTGCTGCTGAACGCAGCGGCCGCGCTGGTTGTCGCGGACAAGGCCGCAACCTTGCGCGAAGGCGCGGACCTCGCCGCACAAGCGATCGAAAGCGGCGCGGCGACCGGGGCGCTGGAAAAGCTCGCCGCCATCTGCGGAGCGCCCGAAAATGTCTGACATGCTCGCGCGGATCATCGAAACCAAGCGCGAGGAGGTCGCGGCCGCCAAGGCGAAGACGCCGCTGGCCGAACTGGAACGCGCCGCTGCGGACGCCCCACCCGTGCGCCCCTTCGCCGAGGCTCTTTCCGACGCGCCGGGCTTCGCCCTGATCGCGGAGATCAAGAAGGCCAGCCCCTCCAAGGGTCTGATCCGTGCGGACTTCGACCCGCCCGCGCTCGCCCGCGCCTATGAAGCCGGCGGGGCAGCCTGCCTGTCGGTGTTGACCGATGCGCCGTGGTTCCAGGGCGCGCCCGCGCATCTGATGGCCGCGCGCGACGCCTGCGCCCTGCCCGTGCTGCGCAAGGATTTCATGATTGACCCGTACCAGATCGCCGAGGCGCGCAGTTGGGGCGCGGACTGCATCCTGCTGATCCTCGCGGCGATCGACGATGTCCTCGCGCGCGAGCTGGCCGACGCCGCGCACGCGCATGGCATGGACGTGCTGATCGAGGTGCACGACGAGAGCGAGCTTGAGCGGGCCGCTGCCCTGCCCGGCCGTCTCATCGGCATCAACAACCGCGACTTGACGACCTTCGAGACAAGCCTGACGGTGAGCGAGCGCCTCGCGGCCCGCCTGCCGGGGAACCGCATCGGCATCAGCGAAAGCGGCATCGCCACCTACGACGACCTCGCGCGGCTTTCGCAATCCGGCATCCGCGCCTTCCTCGTCGGCGAAACGCTCATGCGCGCGGGCGACGTGACGGCGGCGACGCGCCAACTCCTGACCGGCGCGCCGGCGCAGGCCGCAGCAAGCTGACGGACCACCATGAGCGAGCCGAAACTCAGCCATCTGAACG
>CAYYSM010000388.1:0-2567 GCA_964474225.1 uncultured Hyphomicrobiaceae bacterium | reverse complement strand
CGGGCGAGGCCGAGCGCCAGGCGCGCCAGGCGATCCGCCGCGCGCGGCGCGACAACCCGGAAGCGCGCATCATCGTCACCGGCTGCGCCGCGCAGACCGAGCCGGAGCGCTTCGCCGAGATGGCGGAGGTCGATCACGTCATCGGCAACGCCGAGAAGATGGAACGCGGGACATTCGAGCGGCTGAGCACCGGCGACGCGCCGCGCGCCATCGTCAACGACATCATGTCCGTGCGCGAAACCGCCGGGCACATGATCGCCGGCTTCGGCGGGCGCGCCCGCGCCTTCGTGCAAATCCAGAACGGCTGCGATCATCGCTGCACCTTCTGCATCATCCCTTATGGGCGCGGGCCGTCGCGCTCGGTGCCGGCTGGCGAGGTTGTGCGCCAGATCAAAACGCTGGTCGAGGAAGGGCATCGCGAGGTCGTTCTGACCGGCGTGGACCTGACTGCCTATGGCGCGGACCTGCCCGGCGAGATGACGCTAGGAAAGTTGGTGCGCAAAATCCTCAAACTCGTGCCGGAGTTGCCGCGCCTGCGCATCTCCTCGATCGACACCATCGAGGCGGATGGCGACCTGATCGCCGCGATGGCGGAGGAGGAACGGCTGATGCCGCATCTGCACCTATCGCTGCAGGCGGGGGACGACATGATCCTCAAGCGGATGAAGCGGCGTCATTCGCGTGACGATGCCGTGCGGTTCTGCACGGAGATGCGCCGGCTGCGCCCGGAGATCGCCTTTGGCGCGGACATCATCGCGGGCTTCCCGACCGAAACCGCGGAAATGTTCGCCAATTCGCTGGCGCTGGTGGATGACTGCGGGCTGAGCCATCTGCACGTCTTCCCCTTCTCCCCGCGTCCCGGCACGCCAGCGGCGCGGATGCCCCAGCTTGAGCGCCGCGAGATCAAGGCCCGCGCACAGCGCCTGCGCGAGAAGGGTCAGCAAGCCCTGAACGATCATCTGCGCGGCTTTGCCGGCCGCGAACTCGACATCTTGATGGAACACCCCACACGCGGCCGCGCGCCGCAATATGCCGAGGTGGACCTGCCTGAGCCGCAGGACGCCGGTGAGATCGTGCGCGCGCGCATCACAGCTGTGCGCGGCGAAAAACTGGAAGGAACATTGGTCGCGTGAGCGAAACCGAGACGAAGAAAAAAGGCTTCTTTGGCCGCCTGTTCAAAGGTGGGGACCACCCGCAGCCGGAGGAAAAACCGGAAGCGGCGGAGACCGAGCACGAGGCGGAAGCGCAAGAGCCGGAAGACCGCGCGGCCGATGCTCAGCCGGAGCCTGAAGCCGCAGAGGTCGAGGCGGAAGCGGCTGATACCGAGCCCGAAACGGCAGTCGTCGAACCCGAACCCGCGCCGGAGCCGGAACAAGAACCCGCGCCGCAAAAGAAGGGCTGGTTCTCGCGCCTCAAGGACGGGCTGACCAAGACCTCCTCGCGTCTGTCCGAGGGCGTCACCTCCATCTTCACCAAGCGCAAGCTGGATGACGAGACGCTGGAGGAGCTGGAGGACCTGCTGATCCAGGCCGATCTCGGGGTCGAGACCGCGATGCGAATCACCGAACGGCTGGCGGACGAGAAATACGACAAGGAGATCAGCCCCGACGAGGTGCGCGAGGTGCTCGCCGCCGAGGTCGCCAAGACGCTGGACCCCGTCGCCCATCCGCTGCGCATCGACCCTGGCCGGAAGCCGCATGTCATCCTGGTTGTCGGCGTGAACGGCACCGGCAAGACCACGACCATCGGCAAGTTCGCCCGCAAATTCTCCGACGAGGGCAAGCGCGTGATCCTCGCTGCCGGCGATACGTTCCGCGCCGCGGCCATCGAGCAGCTCAAGATCTGGGGCGAGCGCGTCGGCGCGCCGGTCGTCACGCGCAAGCTCGGCGCGGACGCCGCCGGGCTGGCTTACGACGCGCTCCAGCAGGCGCAGGAAGAAGAGCGCGACGTGCTGATGATCGACACGGCCGGGCGGCTGCAGAACAAGGCCGATCTCATGGCCGAGCTGGAGAAGATCATCCGCGTGATCCGCAAGCTCGACCCGAGCGCGCCGCACACCGTGCTGCTGACACTCGACGCCACGACGGGGCAGAACGCCTTGCAGCAGGTCGAAGTGTTCAAGAACACCGCCGGGGTCACCGGCGTCGTCATGACCAAACTGGACGGCACCGCGCGCGGCGGCATCCTTGTCTCCATCGCCGCGAAGCACAACCTTCCGGTGTACGCCATAGGCGTTGGCGAGGGCGTGGAAGACCTGCAGCCTTTCGAGCCAGAGGAATTCGCCCGCGCTGTGGCAGGGATCGCTTAGCGCGCCGAGACGACGGAGCCTTCGATGTCAGAGACCCAGCCGAGCCAAGCGGAAGCCATGTCGCCCACCAAGCAGGGGTTGAAACTGCTGGTCGAGATCGGCCCGCTGGTCGTGTTCTTCATCGCCAACTCGCGGTACGACATATTCGTCGCCACCGGCGCGTTCATGGCGGCGACGGCCGTCTCGCTCATCGCCAGCCGGCTGATCTTCAAGCGCGTTCCGGCCATGCCGCTGGTGACGGGCATTTTCGTGTTCATCA
>CAYYSM010000387.1:0-2581 GCA_964474225.1 uncultured Hyphomicrobiaceae bacterium | reverse complement strand
GTGCCAGGTGTAGGCGGCCAATTGCGTATGACCAGCGGTAAATAGACCGTGCCCGATCCGATACGCAGCGTCACAGGGATGTACTCTCGGGTAGATTGTCCGCCGCCGCGCCCGTCGATTTGGATTATATCTGTATAGGTGTCTATCGACATATCGGAGACAATCGTCGAGGCTGTGATGGTAGATGTATTCTCGCCCAGGGTGGGAGATACAACTAACCACGAAGCAGACTCCTTTACCTTCACCTGCCAGTCCACATCTCCGCTGCCACAATTGATGATGTCGATGTGTTGCGGATCAGGAGCAGCGCCGCCTTCTACCATGCTGAAAAGAAGCATCTTGGGAGAAACTGTGAGACATATTGAAGCTTTTAGCACGATGGTATGCGCGTCAAAAACAGGTGTCGCCACATTTGTCGCCCTCACCGTGATCGTCTTCGTACCGGGCGTGTTCCAGGTGAATTCGACCACGTCACTCAAGTCGCTCGTATGGGTTATCGAATCCTGCCCGTTGGCCTGCCACGTGTAAGTGATCGGTTGTAAAGTCGAGCTAGGACTGACAGTCGCCGTGAATGCATAGGTCGTTTTATCAAAACCGTCTTCGGGACCCTCAATATTCACAGCGGTGATAGGATCGCCAATGGTCATGACGTGTGTATTTGTCACGGCGTCGGCGGCGTTGCCGGCGGTGACGGTGATCGTCTGCACGCCAGGTTGTATCCAGGTGAAGGAGGCTGCGTCGCTGAGATAGCCAGTGTGCGCCACGTCGTCCTGCCCGGTGGCTTGCCAGGTATAGGTGATAGGCTGCGTGCTCGTGACCGGGTCGACATCAGCAGTGAATGTGTAGTCGCTGCTGATCAAACCAAGGCGCGGCCCACGGATCTGGACCGCCGTCGGCGGCGCGGCGGAAGCAGTAATTTGAGTCTCCACCGTCTCACTGACAGCGTCGGCGACGTTCGTAGCGGTCACTGTAACCACTTTCGTCCCCGTTGTGCTCCATGTGATCGTGATTGCTTGTTGCAAACCGCCCGGTATCGTCCTGGAAAAACCATTGGAAGCTTGCCAGACGTAAGTGATGGGTTGCGTGGTGGTAACTGGCTTAACGCTGGCGGTGTACGTGTAAACCGTGTGGGGGAGTCCGGCGGTCGGCCCCCTTAACGTCAGTCCTTCCGGCGCGACGTCGGGGAGCGTGATTGTGAGCACGTGGGTCTCGCTAACTATGCCGCTGGCGTTGCTGACTGTGACAGTGATCATTTTTAAGCCCTCGACCTGCCACTTGAAACGCGCCGTGTCGCTCGTCCCGCCGTTTTCGTGGGTCTCCGACACCTGATCGGTGGCCTGCCAGACGTAATGAATGGGAGGAGTCGCTGTCACGGGAGCGACTGTCGCTGTGAGAGTGTGATACACGTAAGCGCAGTCCGCATTTGTTCCAGTGATAGTCACGCCAGTCAACGGCGTAATCTGCGGCGGGGATAGCGTGAACGTATCGGTGATATCGTGAGGCGCAGCGCCCTCTCCATCACCGGAGAGTGACCAGGTTACCGTTTGTTCCCCGGTGGCCGTTATCGGCGCTGTCACGGTGACGATGGCTCGCCAGGAATGACCATCCGTGATTTCCCCCCATCCCCCATCAACATCCTGGAAGAGAAGTTGATGTGCTCCTATACCGCTGACGTCGAAATTAACCAGGTTACCACTGGAATCCTCCGAATCTCCCTTCGCGCCGGTGATGTTCCAACTCTCAGGGAATACGATCTTGACTTCATTCAATCGTTCCGTATCCGTAGAGGCATTAAATACCGTAAGGCTGTAAACGTTAGAGTCGCCGCTGTAGTAATCGGTGTGATCGGGCGTTACACTTGAGCCTTCAATACTGCGTAACGGACGCGCATAAACTGATCGAGAATGATCGCCCAAGAACCAGAGCGCGGTCAAGAGTAACGCTAAACCAATAATCACAGTCAAAAGAATGGGTTTAACTTTCATTCAGATTCTCCTAAAACATAAGCTTACGTAAAAAGTCAGTCCACCTAGTAAGAGACTAAGGCTTTGGCGTGGGTTTCGGCGTAGGTTTCTGGTCGCCTCCGCCATTATCATCACCACCGCCACCTCCGTCTCCGCCGCCAAAACCCGGATCCAGCCAAAAGGTCCATTCAGGTGAGGTTTCGACGGCGTTCCCATTTTGAATCACCGCGACCCGCCAGCGCCATTCACCGAAATGCTCCGCGGGAAGGCTCGCCGTCCACGTATTGACCGTCAACGCCTCGCTCTGGGCCGTATAGCCTGACGTGTACGCAGTCACCTGGTAGGTTTGCCCTTGACCAAGCGTGCCGGTCCAACTAAACGCGACCGTGCCGCCAGTGCTTTCACCCGACGCGGGAGCGATGAGTTGTGGCGGCACAGCTTGAGGCGCGGGCGTCCGAGTGGGCAGGTCTGGCGTCGGCGTTGGCGTGTCGGTCGGTTCTTCGGTCGGTGTGGGGGATTGCATAGGCGTCGGTGTTGGCAGATCGGTCGATGTCGCTGCTGGCGTACTCGTCGCCGCCGGCGTGCTCGTCGCCGTCGGGGCGGGCGTACTCGTCGCC
>CAYYSM010000386.1:0-2610 GCA_964474225.1 uncultured Hyphomicrobiaceae bacterium | reverse complement strand
GGACCCCGACTCCGACTTATACGAAAACTCCAACCCGGACGCCCACCAATTCACCCAGGTCCGCCACGATCGCATCGAGCGCCTCGGGCTGGTGCAGGCCCTGACGCCGGTACCAGTTGAGATAGCCGAACAGCCGCTTGCTGAGCAGCTGGTGGAAGCGCGCGGGCGGCAGCGGGCCGAGATGCGGGTCCGACATGTGGGCAAGCGTGAACATCGCCCCTCAGCGCCCCGCATCGCCCTCCCGGCTAGATGCGGGTGATGGTGTTGGTAATCATCGGCTCGTTGCTCGGCGCGGGCATCTGCTCCGCCTCGCCGGGCGGCAGGAAGCGCGGGTCCATCGGCTTCGGCCGGATCAGCTCGACATCATTGCCCGGACCATAGCGGAACGGCAGCCGGCGTCCGACCAGAAAGCTCTGTTCCCCATAGGAACTCAACCGTATCAATCGTTTCCGCGCATGCATGAAACTTGCGTAAATCCGCGAGAGCAGCTCATCCCCCTGCACCTGCTCGGCGATGACCTCCCCAGCAGCCTTGCCGATGCTGGCCAGCACCTCGTCTGGGAACTGGCGCAGTTGGACGCCGTCCTCCTTGATGAGTTGCTGGAGCGCAAGGCCGTGGTAGCTGTAGAAATCGCCCGGCATGTCGCGGCGCTCATGTAAGCAGGCCATCTCCATGATCTTCTGCTGCTCGGTGGTCAAGCTATCCCAGACCGCCATGTTGATGCCGAGCACCTGCATATCGACTGGCGAATGCACGCCTGGCCAATAATAGTATCTGGCATAGTTGTGCAGCCCCATTTCGCGGTCCGTCCATGGACCCACGAACTCCGCGCCGTCGATCTCATCCGCTTCAAAGGCCGGAACGATCCCGCTGCCCGGCAGGTTCACGCCTTTTCCGCCAATCCTGTCGATGACAGGCGTAAAAACGCCGGGCACCCGATAGCGCAAGCCCTGGAAGTCAGCTATCGAATTGATTTCGCGCTTGAACCAGCCGCCCATCTGGTTGCCGGTGTCGCCGGCGTTCAGCGGCATGATGTTGTAGCGGGCGGACAGCTCGCGCCACAGCTCGTTGCCGCCGAGATATTCCATCCAGGCTTCATGCTCGGTGATTGTCATGCCGAACGGCATCGAACCGAAAAAACCGAAGCCCGGCGACTTGCTTGTGAACCAGTAGTGCTCCGAGCCGAAATACATGTCAGCATCGCCGCGCGATACCGCATCGAAGCTGTCGAACGCCTCGACCAGCTCCCCGGCCCAGAAGACCTTGATGTCGATCTGGCCGTCGGTCGCCAGGCGGATGCGCTCGACAAGCCGGCGCAAACCGGTCGAGAGACCGCGCGCCCCCACACCGTAAGGACAGGCCAGCCGGAATTGCCGAAGCCCCTGCGAAATGGCGGGACGCGGAAATGTTGCCGCGGCTGGCGCGGCCGCCAAGCCGCCGAGAAATGATCTGCGCTTCATGACAATCCCCCACGTCCGCGAACGCGGCGTCGACTATGACCCGCGAATGCCCAGAGATCGCCATGCCCGTCAATGACGCGTAATGGCGCACCCTCAGCCGGCTAAATCCGGGTGATCGTGTTGGTGATCACCGGCTCGGCGCTTGGCGCGGGCATCTGGTCGGCATCGCCCGAGGGCAGGAAGCGCGGGTCAATCGGCTTCGGCTTGAGCAGTTCGACATCGCCCCCCGGCCCGTAGCGGAACGGCAGCCGCCGCCCGACCAGGAAGCTCTCGTCGCCATAGGAGCCCCAGCGAAGCAAGCGCTTGCGCGCGTTCATGAAGCTGGCGTAGATGCGCGCGAGCAGCTCGTCACCCTGGACCTCCTCGGCGATGACTTCGCCGGCGGCCTTGCCGATGCCGGTCAGCACTTCATCGGGGAACTGGCGCAGGCGCACGCCGTCCTCCTTGATGAGTTGCTGCAGCACGAGGCCGTGGAAGCTGTAATAGTCTTCCGTCATGTCGCGGCGCTCCTGCTGGCAGGCCAGCTCCATGACCTTTTGGTGCTCCGGCTTCAGGCTGTTCCAGACCTGCATGTTGACGCCGATCGCCTGCATCGCCATCGGGGAGTGGACGCCGGGCCAGTAGTAGTAGCGCGCGTATCTATAGAATTCCTTTTCCCGGTCCGCCCAGGGGCCGACGAATTCCGCCGCGTCCAGTTCCCCGTTGCGGAAGGCTTCGGTGATCCTGCCACCCGGCATGCTGACGGACTGGCCGCCTATCTTGTCGATGATCGGCCCGTAGATGCCCGGCACGCGGTAGCGCAAGCCCTGGAAATCGGCCATCGAGTTGATTTCCTGCTTGAACCAGCCGCCCATCTGAACGCCGGTATCGCCCGCGGCAAGCGGCATGATGTTGTAGCGCGCGGAAAGTTCGCGCCACAGCTCCTGGCCGCCGAGATATTCCATCCACGCTTCGTGCTCGGTCACGGTCATGCCATAGGGCAGCGAGCCGAAGAAGGCGTAGCCGGGCGACTTGCGATTGTACCAGTACTGCTCCGAGCCGTAGTACATATCGACATCGCCGCGCGAGGCGGCATCGAAGCTGTCGAACGCCTCGACCAGTTCCCCTGCCCAGAAAATCTTGATGTCGATCTCACCTTCGGTCGCCAGGC
>CAYYSM010000385.1:1210-2613 GCA_964474225.1 uncultured Hyphomicrobiaceae bacterium | reverse complement strand
GAACTGGTCAACGGCACCGCGCCCGCGATCGCCTACATCTTCCTGGGCATCTTCACCGGCACGACCTATCTGCTCGGCGGCCTCGCGCGGGAGCAGGTCTGCATCTACATGTGTCCGTGGCCGCGCATCCAGGGCGCGATGTTCGACAGCGACTCAATGCTGGTCACCTACCGCGAGCATCGCGGCGAGCCGCGCGGACCGCACAAGAAGGGCGAAAGCTGGGAAGGCCGCGGCGACTGCATCGACTGCCTGCAATGCGTGGCGGTGTGCCCGACGGGCATCGACATCCGCAACGGTCCGCAACTGGAGTGCATCCAGTGCGCGCTTTGCATCGACGCATGCGACGCGGTCATGGACAAGGTTGGCCGGCCGCGCGGGCTGATCGCCTATGACACGTTCCGCAATATCGAGGCGCAGAAGCACGGCGAGAGCGCGCCGCCGCGGCTGTTCCGGCCGCGCACCATTCTCTATTCCAGCCTGATTGTGGTGGTCCTCGGCATCATGGGGCTGGGCCTGATGAACAAGACGGTGCTGGAGACCAACGTGCTGCGCGATCGCAATCCGCTGTTCATCCAGCTCTCCGACGGCGACGTCCGCAACCGCTACACGGTCAAGATCCTGAACAAGCGCTACGAGCCGCGCACCTTCACGGTGGCCGCGCAGGGCCTGCCGCAAGGGGCCGAGCTGGAGATCCTCGGCTTCGAGGGTGTGCAGTCGCCCCAGATCGAGGTCCCGGCCAGCGACCTGCGCGAGCTGCAGGTCTACATCACGGTGCCCGCTGACGAACTTGGCGCGCTTGAAAGCCAGTCGACGCCGTTCGAATTCGTCACTAACGACACGCAGGCGCAGACGCGTGACAGCGTGACAACCACCTTCCGGAGGCCGCAATGACGTCCCGGTCAGAGTACAGCCGCCCGATCACCGGCCGCACCGTGCTTTTCATCCTGATCGGTTTTTTCGGCGTGATGTTCGTTGTCAACGGCATATTCACCTATTTCGCGGTGACCACGTTCAACGGGCTTGTCGCCGAAGGCTCCTATCGCAAGGGGCTTCAGTACGACGATCGCCTCGCCGAAGAAGCCCGGCAGGAACGCCTTGGCTGGAACGCCAACCTCCAGTTCGCCGGGCGCGGCGAGCAGTTGCGCTTCACCCTTGAGGGCGAGGACGGCCAGCCCGTTTCGGGGCGGCTGGTGCGCGTGCGGGTCGGCCGGCCGGCGACGGACAAGTTCGACCAGACCATCGTTCTCAGCGAAACGTCGCCGGGCATCTATACTCAGGACGTTTCGCTGCCCGGAGCGGGCAACTGGCTGGCCTCGCTGCAAGTGCTTGAAGGCTATGACGAGGCGAGGTCGGTCGTTTACAGGATGAAAAAACGGCTATGGCTGAAGCCGGGGACCTGAGCG
>CAYYSM010000385.1:0-1200 GCA_964474225.1 uncultured Hyphomicrobiaceae bacterium | reverse complement strand
GACACATTCGCGCCCGGCGCTGCACCACACCCCACGCCGAAGCGCGCGGACCCTGCCCGCTCCGGCGAAGGCGGGGAAGACACCGTCACGCTGATCGTCGAGAACATGCACTGCGGCGGGTGCATGACCAAGGTCGAGCGCGTGCTGAACGCCGCGCCGGGCGTGCTGGGCGCGCGCGCCAACCTGACAGCAAAGCGCGTCACCGCAACTTTCGATACCCGGCAAACCTCCGCGCCTGCCCTCACCGACGCCCTCTCGAACGCGGGCTTCCACGCCGCCGAACTGGCCGACGACGCGCCGCCGTCGCGCGAAGACGACCAGCTTCTGCGCGCGATGGCCGTGGCGGGTTTTGCCGCCGCCAACGTCATGCTGCTGTCGGTGTCGGTCTGGGCCGGCATCGCGCAGGACATGACGCCGGTGGTCCAGTCTTTCTTCCACTGGCTATCGGCCCTGATCGCCCTGCCCGCCATCCTCTATTCCGGCCAGCCCTTCTTCGCTTCCGCGCGCGACGCGCTCAAGGGTGGGCGGCTGAACATGGACGTGCCGATCTCGCTGGCGATCCTGCTGGCCTCGTCCATGAGCCTTTACCAGACCATTCGCGGCACCGAGCAGGTGTATTTCGACGCTGCGATCACGCTTCTTTTCTTCCTTCTGATCGGGCGCTTCCTCGACCAGCGGATGCGCCGCCGGGCCAAGGGCGCCGCGCAGAACCTGATGGGACTGCAGGCCGGCTATGCGACGGTGATCGGCAATGGCGCGCCGCGGCAGGTCTCGACGCGGGCGCTCGCGCCAGGCATGACCGTGCTCATTGGCACGGGCGAGCGGGTCCCCGCCGACGGCCTCGTCCGCAAGGGCGAAAGCGAAATCGACGAGAGCCTCATCACCGGCGAGACGCTGCCGCGCACCGCCAGGCCCGGCGCGGAAATCCACGCGGGCACGCTCAATCTGGGCGCGCCGCTGGAGATGGAAGTGCGCGCAGCGGATGACAGCACCCTGCTGGCCGAAATCCGCAGGCTGATGGAAACCGCCGAGCAGGCGAAGGGCGCCTATGTCCGGCTGGCCGACCGCGCGGCGCGGATCTATGCGCCGTGGGTGCATGTTTTCGGCGCAGCGACCTTCATCGGCTGGATGATCGCCGGGGCGGGCTGGGAGACGGCGCTGACCTATGCCATCGCGGTGCTCATCATTACCTGCCCATGC
>CAYYSM010000384.1:1625-2615 GCA_964474225.1 uncultured Hyphomicrobiaceae bacterium | reverse complement strand
GCGAGGACGGCGAGCATCAGGAGGGCCACGATGTTCGTGATCTTGATCATCGGGTTCACCGCCGGCCCTGCGGTATCCTTGTAGGGATCGCCCACCGTGTCGCCCGTCACGGAGGCCTTGTGGGCCTCCGAGCCCTTCACGTGCTTCACGCCGTCCTTGTCGACGAAGCCGTCCTCGAAGGACTTCTTGGCGTTGTCCCAGGCGCCGCCGCCCGCCGTCATCGAGATCGCGACGAACAGGCCGGTGACGATGACGCCCAGCAGCATCGCGCCAACCGCCGAGAACGCCGCCGACTTGTCCGCCACGAAGAGAATGGCGAGGAACACCACGATCGGCGACAGCACCGGGAGCATGGACGGGATGACCATCTCCTTGATCGCGGCCTTGGTGAGCATGTCGACGGCCGCGCTGTAGTCCGGCTTCTCCTTGCCTTCCATGATGCCCGGCTTCTCCTTGAACTGGCGGCGGACCTCCTCGACGATCTTGCCGCCGGCGCGGCCGACTGCTGTCATGCCCATCGCGCCGAACAGGTACGGCAACAGGCCGCCAAAGAACAAGCCGACCACGACATACGGGTTCGACAGCGAGAAGTTGAGCTCGACGCCCTCGAAGTACGGGTAGTCCACGGCGTTTGAGATAAAGAAGTTGAGATCCTCGGTGTAGGCTGCGAACAGCACCAGCGCGCCGAGACCCGCCGAGCCAATGGCGTAGCCTTTCGTGACCGCCTTTGTCGTGTTGCCCACGGCGTCAAGCGTATCTGTGGTGTCGCGCACGGCCTCCGGCAGGTCCGCCATTTCCGCGATGCCGCCGGCGTTGTCCGTCACCGGGCCGAAGGCATCGAGCGCGACGACCATCCCCGCCAGCGCGAGCATCGTGGTCACGGCAATGGCAATGCCGAACAGGCCCGCAAGGTTGAACGCAATCAGGATGCCGGCGATGATGACGATGGGGAGGTAGCCAAAGTTGTTCAGCGCGCAGAGGTGGTGAAAG
>CAYYSM010000384.1:0-1615 GCA_964474225.1 uncultured Hyphomicrobiaceae bacterium | reverse complement strand
ATCGCCAGGCCCTGGATGACGTTGGTGCCATGACCCGTCCGCGATGCTTCTGCGATCGAGCGCACGGGGCGGAAGCCGGTGCCCGTGTAGTACTCGGTGATGACGATGAAAAGGCCCGTGATGACCAGGCCGATCGCGCCGCAGTAGAACAGCTCCGCGCCGGTAAAGGTCACGCCGGAGGCGGTCATCTGGGTGTCCATGCCGATCACCCAGTCTGTCACTGGCCACAGCGCTAGCAGCGAGAGCGCGCCGGTCGCAATGAAGCCTTTGTAGAGCGCGCCCATGACGTTCTGGCTAGAGCCAAGGCGCACAAAGAAGGTGCCGATGATCGAGGTCACTACGCACAGCGCGCCGATCGCCAGCGGGTAGACCATCGCCGGGAAGAGGATGTCCTGCCCGGAGAAGTAGATGGAGGCCAGGACCATCGTCGCCACGACCGTCACCACATAGGTCTCGAAAAGGTCCGCAGCCATGCCGGCGCAGTCGCCGACATTGTCGCCCACGTTGTCCGCAATCGTGGCAGGGTTGCGCGGGTCGTCCTCGGGGATGCCGGCTTCGACCTTGCCGACGAGGTCGCCGCCGACGTCCGCGCCCTTGGTGAAGATGCCGCCGCCGAGACGCGCGAAGATCGAGATGAGCGATGCGCCGAAGCCGAGCGCCACAAGCGCGTCGACGATAACGCGGTCAGTGAGCGCATATCCGATCCCCAACAGCACGGCGAAATAGACCGCTACGGCGAGCAGCGCCAGACCGGCCACGAGCATGCCTGTCACCGCGCCCGACTTGAACGCAATCGACAGACCATCGGCGAGACTCTGGCTCGATGCCTGGGTCGTGCGCACGTTCGCTCGCACCGACACGATCATGCCGATGAAGCCTGCCGCGCCCGACAGTACCGCGCCGAGCAGAAAGCCGATGGCCACCGGCAGGCCTAAAAGAAACAGCACGATCAGAAAGATGACGCCGCCGGCGATGGCGATCGTTGTGTATTGACGCTGCAGATAGGCTTGCGCGCCTTCCTGAATCGCACCAGCGATTTCCTGCATGCGAGCGTTGCCGGGGTCCGCGGCCAGCAGCTGACGAATTGTCAGCGCGCCATAGACGAGTGAAAGCAGACCGGCGGCAACGATAAGCCAGATCACGTTTTCCATTGGAACCGTCCCGGGTGTGTTATTGAAATCTGGGTTTTATTGAAGCCGCCGGGCGATCGAGATCGGCCCCGGCAGTTCGTCCCCCCAAAAGTTTGGTTGCGGGCGTGTTGACAACGCCGCGCGAACCGCGCGGAACATGCCAAAATCGGTTTGGCAGTGCAACAAGGTTGCAGGCTGCCCAAAGCTTAAGCGAAGTGGGTGTAGCCGGGATGCGCAAGGTTCAACGATTGGCCGTCAGCGCCGATGACCGTCGCGGTATGCGCGCCGGCCTCTGACGGCGCGATGATCTCGCCGATGCAGTGTACTGCCGTGCCGGTGGCTGCTGCGGCGCGGTAGAGCGCATCGGTCTTCTCGGGTGACGCTGTGAACAGAAGCTCGTAGTCGTCTCCGCCGGTCAGAAGGGTTTCGAGGCAGTGCGGATCAGCTTCAACGCAGGCGCGCGCTGCGGGCGAGAGTGGGACATC
>CAYYSM010000383.1:0-2616 GCA_964474225.1 uncultured Hyphomicrobiaceae bacterium | reverse complement strand
TGCGCAGCTTGGCCAGCGACATGACCTGGAACCCGCCGCTGTCGGTGAGGATCGGGCCGGGCCAGTTCATGAAGCTGTGCAGGCCGCCGAGCCGCGCGATGCGCTCCGCGCCGGGGCGCAGCATCAGGTGATAGGTGTTGCCAAGAATGATGTCCGCGCCGGTCTCGCGCACGGTGTCGGGGAACATCGCCTTGACGGTGGCGGTGGTGCCCACCGGCATGAAAGCGGGCGTGCGGATCGTCCCGCGCGGTGTCGTGATTTCGCCGGTCCGCGCCGCGCCGTCGCGGGCGCGGATGTCAAAGGAGAGTGTGGTCATGGCTTCGCCGCCGGATCGGGCCACAGCAGGCAGGCATCGCCGTAGGAATAGAAGCGGTAGCCGTTCTGGACCGCATGCTCATAGGCCCGCAGGATGCGCTCCAGCCCGGAAAACGCCGCGACCAGCATGACAAGGGTCGAGCGCGGCAGGTGAAAATTCGTCAGCAGCACGTCGATGGCGCGGAAGGTGTGCCCTGGCGTGATGAAGATGTCGGTCTCGCCGGAGAAGGGCGTGATCTTGCCGTCCGCCGTCACCGCCGTCTCAAGTATGCGCAGGCAGGTCGTCCCGACGCAGATGATGCGCCCGCCGCGCGCGCGCGTTTCGTTGAGCCTGTCCGCTGTCTGCGCGCTGATCTCGCCCCATTCCGAATGCATCCGGTGATCCGCGATGTCCTCGACCTTCACCGGCAGGAATGTGCCCGCGCCGACATGCAGCGTCACGGTCTCCCAGCCGATGCCGCGCGCGTGCAGCCGGTCCATCAGTTCCGGCGTGAAATGCAGCCCCGCGGTCGGCGCAGCGACCGCGCCCTCCCTGGCCGCGAACATGGTCTGGTAGTCCTCGCGGTCGCGTTCGTCGGGCGGTCTACGGCTGGCGATATAAGGCGGCAGGGGCATCGCGCCCGCGGCGTCGATCAGGGCATCCAGCGCCGCGCTTTCCGCCTCGAAGGCGAGCAGCGCTTCGCCGCCGGATTTCTCTTCCACGCGCGCGTGAAGCGCCTCGCGCTCCAGCCCGCTTATGGCGAGCCGGTCGCCCACGGCCAGCTTGCGGCCCGGCTTGGCGAAAGCGCGCCAGCGGTTGCTGCTTTCGCGCTTGTGCAGGGTGATGCCGATGTCCGGCGCGGTCTCGCCGCGGCCGATGCGCGTGGCGGTAAGCTGGGCGGGGATCACGCGCGTGTCGTTGAAGACCAGCGTGTCGCCGGGCGCGAGGATGTCCGGCAGATCGCGGACGATGCGGTCAGCCAGTTCAGGTTCCGCGCCGGGGCGGACAACGAGCAGCCGGGCGCTGTCGCGCGGGCTGGCTGGGCGCAGCGCGATACGGTCTTCCGGCAGCTCGTAGTCGAAGTCGTCAAGCCGCAAACCGCCGGATGTCTTTTCCGGTCCGCTCACGGCACGCCCGCTCCCGTCGCGTCAGGACGCATCCTCGGCCAACTGCATCTTGACGATCGTGTCGGGGTTCTGGACAGCGCCCGAGCGGGGATCGCCCTTCTTGATGTTGTGGACATGCTCCATGCCCTCGACCACGCGGCCCCAGACGGTGTACTGGCCGTTCAGGTGCGGCGCTTCCTCGAACATGATGAAGAACTGGCTGTTGGCGCTGTTCGGATCGGCCGTGCGCGCCATGCCGAGCGTGCCTTCCTCGAACGGCACTTCGGAGAACTCGGCCGGCAGATCCGGGTAGTCCGAGCCACTGGTGCCCGTGCCGGTCGGATCGCCGGTCTGCGCCATGAAGCCGTCGATCACCCGGTGGAAGGTCAGGCCGTCATAGAAGCCTTCGCGCGTCAGCGTCTTGATGCGCTCGACGTGTTTCGGGGCCACATCGGGCAGCATCTCGATGACCACGCGGCCATCTTTCAGGTCGAGATAGAGCATGTTGTCTTTCCCCTGGGCGTTTATGGGTGCGCTGATCATCGCCAGCAGCGTGACGGCGAACAGCGCCGAGACGGCGGTGAGAACGGTTCTACGCAGCATGATCGTTATCCACGGCTGGGCGCGCGCCTAGGACCGGGAGGCCAGTTTCGCGCGCAGGCGTTTGGCGGCAAGCGGCGGGACGAATTGCTCGACATCCCCGCCCATCGAAGCGATCTGGCGGATGAATTTGGACGCGATATGGCGGCGGCCCGGCGAGGCCGGCAAAAAGATGGTCTCGACATCCGGGGCGAGCGCGCCATTTGTGCCGGCCATCTGCATTTCGTAGTCGAAGTCCGTGGCGTCACGCAGACCGCGCACCAGCACCGTCGCGCCATGCCTGCGCGCCGCATCCACGCTCAGCCCGTCGAAGGTGACGACCTCGATCTGGGTTGAGTCGCGCGCGGCGATCACGCGGGTCTCCGCCTCCAGCATCTCGACGCGCTCTTGCCAGTTGAACAGCGGCGTCTTGCCGTGATGCACGCCGACGCCGACGACCAACCGGCCGAGCAGCCGCGCGGCGCGCTCGATCACATCGAGATGACCGTAGCTGACCGGATCGAAACTGCCGGAGTAAAAGCCGGATCGGACCATGCCGTCGTCCTAACCAAGACTGCGTTGCTTCGCAAGCTGTCACGCGCGGCGCTGCAGCGCAAGCCAAATGCCGCCGATAAC
>CAYYSM010000382.1:0-2616 GCA_964474225.1 uncultured Hyphomicrobiaceae bacterium | reverse complement strand
CCTTCCTCCGCGGCGCGCGCGTTGATCTTGTCGTCCACATCGGTGATGTTGCGCACGTATTTGACGCCGACGCCTTCGCCCCATTCGCCCTGCGCGGCCAGATACCGCAGCAGGCGATAGAGCACGTCGAACACGATGACCGGGCGGGCGTTGCCGATATGCGCGAAGTCGTAGACCGTCGGACCGCAGACATACATGCGCACGCCCCTGGCCGGGTCCAGCGGCTGGAACGCTTCCTTTTTGCGCGTGCGGGTATTGTTAAGCCTCAAACTCACGTCTCGCCCCTCCCGGCTGGCGGGCGGTGCGTCTGGATTTTGAGATGAGGCAAAAGACGGCCGCGCGCCAGCTTCCTATGTCAGCTCGCGATAATAATGCAGCAGATGTGCGCCAGCGCGGTCATGAAGGCTGTGTTGCAGGTTTTGGCCGCTGGGTCAAGCATTGCGGAAGGGCGCTTTGCCGCCGCGTATCTGTGGAGATCGCATAACGGCCATATAGTGTTCGCAACAAGGGGTGAAAATTTGTAGTGTCCGGATAGGCAAACGGCGAACCGTCTTTTGATGCTGCAACAGGACAAGCGAACTGCACGGTCAGAAATGCGCGCACGCGGGCTGGGCCGGCGCGTGTTGCGCCTTGGCGCGCTGGCAATGGTCGTGGCTGGCATTGTCGCGGCGGCGGCGCCTTCGGACCATGCGCGGGCGCAGTCCTTGTTCGAGTGGGAGCGCGATGCGTGGCGGGACGGCCGCCAGCAGCAAGAGCAGCGTCGCGGGCGGGAGCAGCGCCGCGCCGATTATTGCCGGAAGCTGGAGCAGCGGCTGGTGCAGGAATGGCGGCGCACCAATCAAAGCCGCGGCCAGTTGCCGGAATTGCGCCAGGAATTGCGCGAGGCGGAAGACGCCTTCCGCAGCATCAAGGCCAGGGCGGACAGGCGCAACTGCTACGAGGAAACCTTTTTCTTCGGCCGCTCGCTGCGCCGCACGCCGGAATGCGTCGAGCTGGACAGCGAGGCCCGCAAGGCGCAGCGGCAGGTCAGCGCGCTGCGCGACCGCATCGACCGCATCCGCAATTCGGGCAGCGCTCAGAGCCGCCAGGACCAGCTGATCGCCGAGCTTGCGCGGTATGGCTGCGGCGAGGACTACGAGCGCCAGTACGAAGCGCGCCGGCCCAGCTTCTTCTCCTTCTTCGATGATCGTCAGCCGCGCTTCCAGGAGCGGGAGCGGCGGCGGCCGCAATCCGATCTTCCCTTCGCGACCTACCGGACGATGTGCGTGCGCCAGTGCGACGGCTACTATTTCCCGGTCAGCTTCTCGACGCTGCCCAGCCAGTTTCAGGCGGATGAGTCGCAGTGCCAACAGCGCTGCGCCGCGCCGACCGAGCTGTTCGTCTACCGCAACCCAGGCGAGGATGTGGAGAACATGGTCTCGCTGGATGGCAAGCCCTACACCGAACTGGAAAACGCCTGGCTCTACCGCAATAAGTTCATCGACGGCTGCTCCTGCGACGCAGCGGAGTATTCCCAGTCGAAGATTGCCCAGTCGATCGCCGAGATCGAGGGGCAGGGCGCGCGTCTGGAAGAAGGCAGCGCCCAGGGCGAGAGCGGGGACGGCGCGGCCGCCCGCGCAGACGGCGGCGACGATCTGATTATTCGCGACGTGCCGGAACCGGACGACAGCTTCGATCCCCGGAGGCGCTAGCCGTCAATCCCGAAGCGGTGTCGCTTCACAGATTTCAACAAGAAAATCTCTGACCTTCTCCCGCCGAGGGCGTTTTTATGCCATTTTTGCCGCCGAAATTCTTGCGCGATCCTTCGCGAGCAAAAGTCGTTGCCATGTCTCAGCGTGCGCGTAACCCGAAGTTGTTTCTGGCCGATGTTTCACTGCGGCCCGCCAGTATCGACGATATTGCCGCTATTCGCTATGTTCACGCCGCCGCCACGCGGGCCTGCGCGGCGCATCATCTTGGCGACAACGATGTTGAGATGCTTGCGGCCGCGCTCGACAGCGAGGAATACATCCACGCCATTGCCGGCAGCGCGTTGACCGCGGCCTGGGTCGCTGACGAATTGGTCGGCACGGTGGGTTGGCAACCGGCGGGCGCGTCGCCTGAGGTCGCGCGGCTCCAGATGCTGTTCGTCTGGCCGCTGTTCGCCGGCGCGGGGATTGGGCGGCTGCTCGTGTCTTACGCCGAGGCGGAAGCGCATGCCGCCGGGTATCGCAGCGTGCGGGTGCGCACGACATTGCAGCAGGCCCCGTTTTTCAAGCGGCTGGGCTACGTGATGACGGCGCAGAGCGCGCTGCGCACTGGCATCTCGGGGCGGCTGCCGATCGCCTATCTTCGCAAGGACGAGATCTGCCCGGATTTCCCGATGACCGAAAGCGCGCCGAGTGACGCCGGCCACCGCTATCATCATTGATCAGCGTTGGTAAGTGCGAGTAACGTCGCGTGTTTAGGTGCCTGCATTATCTTCAATATATAAGATGTCACAAATTGCATATTTTGCGCCAGATCGGTTTTTTCTCATTTTAAAATTGATTGTTGTGTCAAATTCAATTGACGTCGTTGCGCCTGGACACCTCGAACTACCCTGAGTTTCCGGCGTCATGGCTGCGGCGCGGCGCA
>CAYYSM010000381.1:0-2623 GCA_964474225.1 uncultured Hyphomicrobiaceae bacterium | reverse complement strand
AGCATCTCGGCTGCGCAGCCCATGCGCGTGCTAGCGGTGCAAGTGTCATGACGAGTGGCGCCTCGAAGCGGCGCGCGCCCCCCACGGCCTTAGCCGTCTTCGCCCACCCCGACGACGAGGTGTTCCGCTGCGGCGGTGCGCTGGCCCTGCTGGCCCGGCGCGGCGTGCGCGTGCAGACCCTCACCGCCACGCGAGGCGGGGCCGGTTCCTGCGGCGACCCGCCGCTATGCACCCGGGAGGAACTGCCCGCCGTGCGCGAGGCCGAGCTGCGCTGCGCCTGCCGCGCGCTGGGCATCGAGCCGCCGCGCCTGCTCGACTACCAGGATGGGACGTTGAGTGATGTGGATGAGCAAGAGGGCGCGGCCCACGTGTTGAGCATGGTGCGCGAACTGCGCCCGCAGGCACTCATCACCTGGCCGCCCGACGGGCTTTCCGGGCATGCCGACCACGTCGCGGTGAGCCGCTGGACGGCGCTGGCTTTCGAGCAGGCGGGCGCATTGGGACCGGATGCACCGCTGACGCTCTACCATCTGGCCGTGCCGCGCACGGTGGCCCAGGCGCTGGGACTGGCCCGCCTGCACGCCACACCCGACGAGGAAATCAGCCTGGCCGTGGACGTGACGCCGGTCTGGGAAGAGAAACTGAGCGCCATCCGCTGCCATCGCACGCAGACAGGCGAGAGCCCGATCCTACACGCCCCGGAGGAGCGACAGCGGATCTTTCTGGGCCAGGAGCACTTCCGACAAGCGGCAGTGCGAGATGAGCAAGGCTTTTTCGAGATAATGGGCCTTTGAGGAAGATAACCGATGGACCATACCATCGAAGTGGACAATCTGACCAAGTATTATGGTGATCTTCTCGCCGTAGACCACATCAGCTTCGAGGTGGCTCAAGGCGAGATGTTTGGCTTTCTGGGGCCCAACGGGGCGGGCAAGACCACCACCATCCGCATGCTCATCGGCCTGACCAGGCCCACCGCCGGCACGATGAGCGTCGCCGGCCTTGACGTCAGCCGTCGCCTGATCGAGGTAAAGGAACAGATCGGGATCGTCTCTGACGTGGCGAACCTGTATGGCGAGCTCAGCGCCTGGGACAACCTCAACTTTGTGGCCCGACTACACGGGATGCCCCGGAGGAGACGCATCGCGCGGGCGGAGAATCTGTTGCGTTTCCTGGGACTGTACGAAAGTCGCCATCGCCGCACCGGCACGTTTTCCACGGGACAAAGGAAACGGTTGCTGATCGCCTCCGCGTTGCTCCACGAACCGCAGATCCTCTTTCTCGACGAGCCGACCACCGGTCTTGACGTCCAGAGCGCCCGGCGAATACGCGAACTGCTCCGTGAATTGAACGACAAGGGAGTGACGATCTTCCTCACCACCCATTACATCGAGGAAGCCGATCAACTCTGTCAACGTATCGCCATCATCGACCGTGGCAGGATTGTCACCGTAGATACCCCAGAAGGGCTAAAGAGCCTGGCTCGTAGGAAGGAGATCATCGAAGTCACGTTCGACCGCGCAGCGGAGCGGGGAATCCCCCGGCTTCAGGCGCTTGATCGGGTCGAAAAGGTAGTCACCTTCGGCGAAAAGATCCGGCTGCACGTGCAGGACCCCTCGGCGGTCTTGCCAGCGCTGGTGGACGTGGCCCAGGAGTGCGGCCTGAAGATCATGGCACTCAACACGACGCGCCCCACCCTGGAGGACGCCTTTGTGGCCCTCACCGGGCTGCACCCCGAGGCGATGGTCGCCAACGAGAGCGAGAGGAAAAGGAAGAACGGACGGTGAACGGGAAGCGAATCAAAACATTGAAAAAACTGCTCTGGATCGCCGAGAAGGATGCCCGCATCTATTTCTTCAAGGGGCCCAACTTGACCTTCGGGCTCTTCCTGCCGCTGGTTCTCTACTGGGCCTTCGCGCTTGATAGGGAGATCGAGCTGGCCTACGTCGTCCCTGGCCTGGTCTCCATCGCCATCTTCTTCGGCGCTGGGGCGATTCAGGCGGTCTCCCTGCCCTTGGAAAGGAGAACGGGGACGATGCACACCCTGTTGACGACCCCGGTCACGCCGCTCGTCATCGTGCTGGGGAAGACACTGGCCGGGCTGGCCTTTGGCCTGGCCCTGGCGTCGCTTTACGTGGCAGTGGCGCTGCTGTTCCTGCCCCTGCGGCCCAACCTGATCTTGTTCTCGCTCGCCGCGCTGTTCTCTTCATTCTGCTTCTCGAGTTTTGGCATCTGCCTGGCCGCTCCGTTCCGAGACGTGCCGCAGGCAATGCCGCCGGCGACCGTGGTGCGCATTTTTATCGTCTTTCTGTCCGGAGCGTTCGCCCCGCTCCAGGACGCGCCGAAATGGTGGTTGATTACATCCCGACTGTCACCGCTCACCTACTCGGTGGATGCCCTGCGCCAGGCAATGAACGGCCCGCTGGACGCGCGCAGGTTTATAATCGATTTGGGCGTGCTGCTTCTTTACACCGTCGTCTTTCTCGGCACCACCCGCTGGGTGCTGGGAAGACAGGAGATATAGATATGGAGGCTAGAGAGATGACCCCTACACTTGAATCGGCTCCGGCAATTGAGGTAGAGAACCTGACGAAATACTACGGCGACCTGCTGGCCGTCGACC
>CAYYSM010000380.1:0-2624 GCA_964474225.1 uncultured Hyphomicrobiaceae bacterium | reverse complement strand
CAGCTCCTTGGCCTGCTTCATCATGTTCATAAAGTCTTTCATGTCCGTCCTCGCTCTTGGCAGCGTTCTGGTCTTCGGGCGCCCCGGCCGTCTCCTGGTCCAGCTCTTTCACCCCGACAATCTCCGCGCCAGGGAAGTGCTGAAAGACTTGGCGCACGAGCGGGTGCTGTTCAACCTGCGCGCGGATCGCGGCTTCCCGCTCGCGGCGTTTTTCGCCAAGGCTCGGCGCGCCCGGCTGGTCGCTCACCGAGACCATCCACCGCTCGCCGGTCCAGGCGCTCAGCTTGTTGCCGAGCTGGTTCGCCAGATCGGGCGGCGCGCCGTCGAGCAGGTTCAGCTCGATATGGCCGGGCCGGAAGCTCACCAGGCGGGTGTTCTCCTCCAGCGCCAGCTTGAGCTTGATATCGCGGTGCTTGCCCGCCAGCGCGGCGACGTCCTCGAAACTTTTGAGGCTGACGGGCGTGGATTCAGTCTTGACAGGATTCGCGGGCGGCGGCGATTCGGCGCGAGACGAATCAAGAACATTCGCGGATGCCGATTCGTTTTGCTTCTGTTCGCGATTCGTCCGCGCGGACGCGCCCGGCTCCGCCAGCTCGCGGATGAGCTTGTCGGGCGGGGGCAGGTCGGCGGCGTAGCTCAGGCGGATCAGAACCATCTCCGCGGCGGCCAGCGCGTTCGGCGCGCGGGAGACTTCCTCCAGCCCCTTGAGCAGCATCTGCCAGGCGCGCGACAGCTTCGGCACGCCGATCGTCGCGGCCAGCGCGTTGGCGCGCTCCCGCTCCGTCTCGCTCAGCGCCGACGATCCGCCGTCGCCCGTCACGGCAATGCGGCTTGCGGTGTGTACCGCCTCGGCGAGGTCCTGCATCACGCGCTCCGGCTCCGCGCCGTCGGCGTGCAGCGCCGCGAGTTCGCCCAGCGCCCTGTCCGGCGCGCCGCGCAGCGCCGCCTCCAGCAGATCGTAGATGCGCGCGCTATCGCCCAGCCCCAGCATGGCGCGGACATCGGCCGTAGTGACCGTCTCGCCCGCATGGGCAAAGGCGGTGTCGAGCAGTGACAGCCCGTCGCGGACCGAGCCTTCCGCCGCCCGCGCGATCAGCGCCAGCGCCTCATCCTCCACGCTGCGGCCTTCACGCTCGGCCACCTCGGCGAAATGCGCGATCAGTTTTTCCGCATCCACCCGCCGCAGGTCGAACCGCTGGCAGCGCGAGAGCACCGTCACCGGCACCTTGCGCACCTCGGTGGTGGCGAAGATGAACTTCACGTGCTCCGGCGGCTCTTCCAGCGTCTTGAGAAGGCCGTTGAACGCGGCCTTCGAGAGCATATGCACTTCGTCGATGATGAAGACCTTATACCGCGCATAGGCCGGCTTGTAGCGGATCGCGTCGGTGATCTCGCGGATGTCATCGATGCCGGTGTGGGATGCCGCGTCCATCTCCATCACATCCATGTGCCGGCCTTCCATGATGGCGCGGCAGTGCTCGCCTTCTTCTGCAAGGTCGAGTGTCGGTCCGGCGGCCTCGCCGGCCTTGGCGTAGTTGAGCGCGCGCGCGAGGATGCGAGCAGTCGTGGTCTTTCCGACGCCGCGCACGCCGGTGAGCATGTAGGCCTGCGCGATCCGCCCCGTGGCAAAGGCGTTGCGCAGCGTGCGGACCATCGCGTCCTGGCCGATCAGGTCCTCGAAGCGGTGCGGGCGATATTTGCGCGCCAGCACGAGATAGGGCGCTCCCGTCTGGACAGTGGCCTGTGCCGCTTCGGATTTGCGGGTTGCACCAGCGCGCTTGCCGCCAGGCTGTTTGGAGGATCGGCTCATCGCTCGCCCGGGAGCCTTCTCAGCAAGAGTGGAGACCGGCTGTAAGCTGCACCACCGACGTTTGAGGGGGTGGGAAGCTGGACACCGACCCGCTTGAAACTCGTTGGGGCTGCTTCCTTCCGGACCTGACCCGGTTGGCGAGGCAAGCGCCCAGCGCCAACTTCCCGTGAGGAGTATATCAGTCTATCCCCACGCCAATGCAAGCTCAGTCTGCCCCGGCTTTCCACGGATCGACAAGGCGGATGCCTGCGTCGTCAAAATCGCGTGTGTTGCGGGTGGCGAGCACTGCGCCGTGCGCGCGCACAATGCCGGCAATGAAGGTGTCGCGGAATTCGACGCTGCGCCCATGCTTGCGACGCTCCGCAGCAATCTTCGCCGCTTCGTCAGCCGCCAGCATGTCGAATTCCAAAATCCGGTCGCCCAGCAGCCGGCTTTTCAACTCGAACCAGCCTGTTTCCAGATAAGCGCGGAAGCCATCACCGTTTGGCAAATTTTCGATGCCATAGCGCAGCTCGAACAGGCACACCGTGGTTGTCCAAAGCTCTTGTCTCGGCTGCCGGTCGAGGCACGCTAGCACGGCGGCGTTCTTGCGCGCGCGCATGCAGACCGAGCTCACATTGATGTCGAGGACTTCGTCGCCCCGGCGCACGGTAAATGTGGTCAGCGGCCGGTTGTCTTCGGTGCGGCCCACCCCGGTGATGATCCGGGCGCGGACGTCCATCCAGTCATCGACCGGCACGCCGTCGATGTGAGTGATGATGTCTCCGGCCTGCATCCCGGCGAGGTGGGCGGGGGCCGGGACTTCGGAGCCATC
>CAYYSM010000379.1:0-2624 GCA_964474225.1 uncultured Hyphomicrobiaceae bacterium | reverse complement strand
TGCAGGCGCTGACCTACACGCGCTCAGTCTTGCAGGAGACGATGCGGCTTTACCCGCCGATCTGGAGCCTGATCCGCCAGGCGACGGCAGAGGACGAGCTGGACGGCAACAAGGTCGAGCCCGGCGACAAGATCGTACTGTGCCCCTACATCGTGCACCACGACCCGCGCATCTGGGACGAGCCGGAGAAATTCGACCCCAGCCGCTTCGAGCCGGAAAAGGCGCGGGCGCGGGACAAATACGCCTATCTGCCGTTTGGCGCGGGCAAGCGGGCCTGCGTCGGCGGCGCGCTGTCGCTGATCGAGAACACGCTGGCGCTGACGCAGCTCTTGCGCCGCTTCCGGCTGGAATATGTCGGTCCGGCACCCGCGCAGATCGCCGCGACAGTCACGCTCACGCCAAAAGGCGGCAAGCTGCCATTCCGCATCCTGCCGCTCTCCTGACGCCGCCGGGACGTTTCAGGTTCACCAGCCGCCCTGGAACAGGACGCCGGACCGCCCGTTGCCGTGCTGGTTGACGTTGGCGTTGGTATCCTTGCCGAACTGGAACACGCCCAGCGTGTTGTCGTTGCCATACTGCCCGACATCGGCGTCATGGCCGTCGCCGCGCTGATAGACGCCGACATGGTTGCCGCTGCCATGCTGTGTGGCCCGGGCCGTGTTGTTGTTGCCGCCAAACAGGTCGAAGCGACGCTGGATGTGCGAGAAGGCGCGCAGGCCGCGTGACAGCTTCTTCTGGCCCTTCTCGTTCTTCGGCGAAACATAAATGCTGAAGCTGCCGCCCGCCTCGGCCGGCTCCGGCGCTGCCAGACCGCCAAGGCCGATGGTCGCGGCCATCAGGGCGGCGAAAAGCGTGGTGCGTTTCATCTCTCGTCTCCCCTGGTATCGTGCTTACACGTTGCCGCCGACGCGCTTGGCGCAGACATAGGTCTCGCCGCCGGCGTGCACCTTGAGCTTGGCGTTGTAGGCCGAGCCCGTGCCGCCGAGCGTGACGACGCCAAGATGGGCCGGGCTGCCCGGATACGCCGCGAAACCGCCCGCCTGGTTGATGAGCGACTGCCCGCTCAAGCCCTCCTGCTCGACGGTCAGCTCATACCGGCCGGAGAGCTTTTCCTCGCTGAACACCACGCCGCGCAGTTCGACGCCGTAAGCGCTCGGCGTCACCTCGATCTCGCAGCGCACGTTGTCGCTGGTGAACCAGCCTGCGTTGGCGTTATCGCCCGAAAAACCTGCACCCATCCCCATCATTCCTGCGGTCAGCGCGGCGCCCGCGAGGGCGCGGCGGAGGTTCCTGTTGCGTTTGGTCATGTCGTGCCTCCATTGGGCTCGGTGCGAGGGGCGCGCACGCCCCCCGGCTTGGTGATTGATGAGCTTAGTCCTGGACGATTACGCCGACGTTGCCGGAGCCATACTGGTTGGCCGTGGCGCTGTTGCCATGACCGCCCTGGATGATGCCGACGGCGTTGCCGCGTCCGACCTGGGTCGTGGTCGCGGAGTTGCGCGAGCCGAACTGGGCGATGCCGGTCACGTTGCGGCTGCCGCGCTGATAGCTGTCGGCATAGTTGCCGCTGCCGCCCTGACCGATGACGGTGCGGTTGCCGTAGCCGTCCTGAGTGCTGATCGTGGTGTTGCCGCGGCCATACTGGTACACGCTGGTGCGATTCTTGTAGCCGCGCTGACCGATGCCGGCGGCGTTGCCGCTGCCGAACTGCTCAAGCCACGCCTTGTTGCCGCCGGCTTCCGCGACGGAGCCGCCTGTGGTCAGGCCAAGACCGAGAACAAGAGCGATGGCGCTGGACGTCAGAACTTTGCGGATCGTCATGTCAAAATCTCCCTTGGGTTTCTTGCCGTCTCATCCGAGATGACGATCCTGTTGTAGCGACCCCGCTCTGAATGCGTTTTGAACCTCGTTGCCGGGTTGTGTTCAGGCCGATGAACCCTGCCTGTTCGGCGAATTCAGGCGTTGTTCATCAGGGACGGCGGCGTGCTGAAGGCTTGCCATTGCGCCCGTGCGGCATTACAAACGTGCTCAGCAGAGTTCGCGCCGAAACACGACGTGTTCGCCATGAACCAAGCCGCTGAATTCGCGCCCGCGATTGACCGCCGCAACATGATGGCGACGGCTGCGCTGCGTTCGGCTCTGCCAACCTCCCTCAAGACGCCTCTTCTAAGCCTTAGCAGCCCCTGAGCACCGGCGGTTCGGGCCAGCCGGACGGGTGCTTAGGGGATAATGACGGCTAAGGACACAGAGATTGCTCCGGCAAACACCGGATCGGACAAGAGGCATGATTACAATGAGCACAGAGACCACGAACGACATGGCCGCCGCGCCGGGCGACCGCGTATTCATTTTCGACACGACCCTGCGCGATGGCGAACAGTCGCCAGGCGCCTCCATGACGCGGGAGGAAAAGCTGGAGGTCGCCCACGTGTTGGATGAAATGGGCGTCGATATCATCGAGGCCGGCTTCCCGGCGGCGTCGGAAGGCGATTTCGAGTCGGTGCGGGAGATCGCAAAGGCGGCCAAGAACGCGGTGATCTGCGGGCTGGCGCGTGCCGGCTTCGCCGACATCGACCGCGCCGGCGAGGCGATCAAGCCAGCTAGGCGCGGGCGTATCCACACCT
>CAYYSM010000378.1:0-2637 GCA_964474225.1 uncultured Hyphomicrobiaceae bacterium | reverse complement strand
CGACACGCAGACGGACGCCTGCGGGATCAAGGTGGCCAACGTCGAGATCAAGCACGTCGACATCGACGAGAGCATGGTCCGCGCCATCGCCCGCCAGGCCGAGGCGGAACGCTATCGCCGCGCGCGCATCATCAACGCCGAGGCCGAGCAGCAGGCGGCGCAGAAGCTGGTTGAGGCCGCGGAGATCATGTCCGCCGAAGGAAACGCGATGCAGCTGCGCTACTTCGAGGCGCTTCAGGACATCGCCGGCAACAAGACCTCGACAATCGTGTTCCCATTGCCTATGGAGTTGATGAAGAAGCTCACGTAATGGGTAAAGAATGCCGTCAAAGCTCGACGCCGCGCTGAAACTCCTCACGGCCCTCGCGCTCGGAGGGGTATTGGGCGCGGCGCTCATCTGGCGGCTGCACTATGGTCCCGCCTATGTCAGCGGTCCGGCCAAGGTGATCGACGGCGACAACATCGAAGTCGCCGGGCGCAACATCCGGCTGGCGGGGATCGACGCGCCCGAAATGCCCGAGCGCGGAGGCAAGGAGTGCCGCAAGCTGCTCTCGCGCAAAGAATGCATCGAGCGCAGCGCCTACGCCCTGCACTGGCGGGTGGGCGGCGAGCATGTGCGGTGCTGGATTACGGGGAGCAGCGCCTTGTCTTCGGAAGGCGAGCTCAACCGGCCGCTTGGGGTATGCTTCCATGGCGAAACCGAGCTGAACGCGTGGATGCTGCGCGCGTGTCACGCCGGGCTGCCTGAGGACCCGGCCCATCACGTCTGGCGTTATTATCCGATCACGTCAGCCCGAAATTGCGAGACGGAGCAAGCGCCGGTCGCCAGCCTGGACGAGCGTTAGTCAGAAAGGCTGCGGGCGCGGGCCTCGATCGCGTCCATGCCGCGGCCAAAATTTTCGAACCAGCGCTCGCGCTCCAGGTATTCGCGGCAGGCCTCATTGAGCCCGCCGGGCGTTTCGTGAGCGCCGGGCAGCGCCTCCAGGGCCGCCGGATCATGCCGAAGGGCGGTATTCGACAGCGCGGCGAACATCGCCATCACGTAATCGCGCGCCTGCGTGCGCGGCAGGTCCCGCTCTTCCAGCCAACCGACCGCCTCTTGCGACAGCCGGAAGAAGCTCGACATCAACCCGCTCGCCGTGCTGAGCGCGGCCATCGCCGCGTCGCTTTCCGGCTCGATCAGCACACCGAGCGGCGCGATGAGCTGGCGTACCTGGCCAAGCGCGGGATACAGCATGACCGGGCCTTCGAGCTGGGCGATGGTCGGCAGCGGCGTCACGCGGCACACCTGCACCTCCGGCCCGGCCATCTGCTGCAGCGCGGCGGCCTCCACCCCGGCGCAGAAACTGGCCAGCACTTGGCCCTCGCGCAACGTCAGCGCGCCGAGCGCCTCCCCCGCCTGTTGCGGCATGACGCCGAGAAACAGGATGTCGCTCTCGTCCACGACCTGCTGATTGGACTCCGCGCGGCGAACCCAACGGTAGCGCTGCGCAAGGTCCTCAGAGACTTCCGCCGAGCGCGGCGACACGATGATCTGATTGCCGTCGCCCCACGCCTTGGAGATACCGTGGATGACCGCAGCCGAAATCGCGCCCGTGCCGATGAAGCCAAGTCTCAAGGCTCTCTCCTTGTGTGTTTGTTAGCCGCTCAAGCGCCGTCCAGGCGGGCGCGGTGGCGCGCCATGAAGCGGTCGATCTCGCTTTGCGATGGCGCCCGGCCTGTATAGGTCTCGACATAGGCAGGCATGCGGCGAATACGCTCCGCCAGCGCCTCTTCCGCCTTGATCGAGATGTAGCCGACCTGCGTGAGATAGATCGTGCTGGCGCGAATATCGGCCTGGTAAGGGTCGAAACCGAAACGCGCGAACATGGCGCGGATCGCCTGGATACGCTCGCTGTCGGTCTCGCGGAAAATTTCCTTCAGCTCCGGCGAGGTCTGCGACCAGTTGCGCATGGCGAATTCGAGCCGGGCGTCGAACAGTTCCGGGTCGATCCAGCAGTCGAACAGGTTGAGCACGGCCTCGCAGATCGTCTCGGCGAACAGGCGGGTCTGGTGGATCAGGTTGCCGGTGTTCTTGTCGCGCCAATGAGCGATGAGCGCGTTCAACAGCGCCTCGCGATCGTCGAAATGCCAGTAGAAGCTGGTGCGTGAAACGTTCAGGTTTTCGGCCAGCGGCATGACGCGTACAGCCTCCACGCCGCCTTCGATGAGTGCGTCATAGGCCGCATCGAGCCAGATGTCGCGGGTGCCGCGCTGCGTCTGGACCGCTACCTTGTTCATCATTCAGGAAATACCAGCATCGGCGCGGAGCGGCAAACGAATTGACACCTATGTCGCTTTTGTCGACATTTATGTCGAGTCGAGTATGGACGAGGCCCGCGCCTCTCTCCTACAGTTCCGACATACAGTGCCAATTCCGGGTGTTGCCGCGGGTAATCCCGGCGGCAAGGCCCGCTGCGGAAGCCGGTGAGCCTCTCGATGACCACGGACGCCCTGCTCCAGCCCTACGACCTCAAGCATTTGCGGCTGAAAAACCGGGTGATGATCACCGCGCACGAGCCGGCCTATGCCGAGGAGGGCGTGCCGAAGGAGCGTTATCGCGCCTATCACGAGGAACGGGCGCGCGCCGGCGTGGCG
>CAYYSM010000377.1:0-2637 GCA_964474225.1 uncultured Hyphomicrobiaceae bacterium | reverse complement strand
GAGATGTTGTTCATGCGCGGGAACGCCATGTCCGGCGCCCCGATCATGATCGGCACGAACCAGTTGCCGAAGCCGCCGATCAGCGCCGGCATGACCATGAAGAAGATCATGATGAGGCCATGCGCCGAAACCAGCACATTATAAGTGTGCGGGTTCGCGAAGACCTGCATGCCGGGCTCTTGCAGCTCCATGCGCATGCCGACCGACATGGCCCCGCCGATCAGGCCCGCGATGATCGCGAAGATCAGGTAGAGCGTGCCGATGTCTTTGTGGTTGGTCGAGAAGAGCCAGCGGCGGACGAAGCCCATCTGCTCTTCGTGATGCGCGGTGGCGTCAATGCTCGTCATATCTCTTTCAAGCCCCTTTTCCGATGCGTGTGCGCCGGCATTAATCCGTCACTGAAGCGAGCTGCGGTTCCGCAGGCAGGTCCAGCGGCTCCCCTGTCGCCAACCGCGTCTCGTCCAAACGCCCTTTGCGAGCGTATTCTTCCGTCGCCTGCTCCAGCCAGGCCTCATATTCCTCCTGCGTCACCACGCGCACGGCGATCGGCATGAAGGCGTGGCGCGCGCCGCAAAGCTCTGAACACTGCCCGTAGATGGTGCCGGTCTCTGTCGCCCGGAACCAGGTGCGGTTCACGCGGCCTGGAATGGCGTCGATCTTGGAGCCGAAGGCGGGAACCGTCCAGTTGTGCATCACGTCAGCGGCCGTCACGAGCACCTGAATGTTCTTGTTGACTGGCACGACAACATCAGCATCCACGGCCAGCAGGCGCGGCTGGCCCGGCTCCAGGTCAGCATCCTCCACCATGAACGAGCCGAACGAGAAACCGGCATCCGGGTATTCATATTCCCAGAACCACTGATAGCCGGTCGCCTTTATGGTCAAGTCCGGCTCAGGGTAACTGTGCTGCGCGTATAGCAGGCGGAAGGACGGGATCGCGATGATCACGAGGATCAGGATCGGCACCACCGTCCACAAGACCTCAAGCGTGGTGTTGTGGTGGAACTTCGCCGGCTCGGGGTTGGCGCGGCGGTTGTAGCGAATCAGCGCCCAGACCAGCAGGGCCGTGACGAAAATCGTAATCGCCGTAATGATGACGAGCAGAAGGTTATGGAAGTCGATCATCTGCTCCATGATCGGCGAGGCCGCTTCCTGCAGGTTCAGGCCCCACGGCTCGGGCTCACCCGCCACAGCGGCGGACGCGCCAACGAAGCTCAGCACAACGGCGAGCGCTCCGGCTTGCGGAAAGCGCTGCAACACCGTCTTCAACACCGCCCCGATCTTCATGCTTCCGCGATCTCCATTGTTCTCCGGCTTGATCCTGCGCATGCGCACGGCAGCGCGCTCACCTGCAACTTAACGCACGATCGCCGTGTTTGTATCCCCTTGGCATAGCGGCAAAGGCGCGCGCTTCACAACCATTCAAATTATCGCATTCGTGTCCGCTCGGGTAAGCCAACCGGGCCGGCGAAAGGATGCGGCATAACCTCGCACCAACGGAGCGCTCCGTCCGCGCCGGGCATGCGGAACGTCGAAATGTAGCCGCATTGACCGCGCAGTGACGCCTCCCACAGGCTCAGGCTTGCGCGCAGCAGCCCTGCGGCCTATAGCCGATGCCAGTCAGCACAATCCGCCGGCACCTTAAAGCCGGCGAAACGTGGAAGCCAGCCTTTCAGGACGTGATGAATCTCTTTAAAGCGCTCTCCAAAAGACGGGTTTTCGCCTTGGCCATTTTCCTGGCCCTCACAGCGGTGCTCGCGTTGGTCGATGGCGCACACACTCCGGCGGAGGCGCAGTTCAGCCAGAGCGAACTGAAAACCACCGTGGGCGCGTGGCAGGTGCGTTGCGGCCGGCCACCGGGCGCGCGCGCCGAAAAATGCGCGCTGGTGCAGAGCGTGAAGGCCGAGGACCGCCGCAACGTGTCGCTCACGATCATCTTCCTGCGCTCCTTCAGCGGCGACAAAAGGCTGCTGCGCGTCGTCGCGCCGCTGGGCGTGCTGCTGCCTACTGGCCTTGGCCTGAAAATCGACGGCGAGGATGTCGGCCATGCGCCGTTCCTGAAATGCGGCCAGGTCGGCTGTGTTGCCGAAGTTGTCGCGGACGACAACCTCATCGAAAAAATGCAGTCCGGCCAGAACGCCATTTTCATCATCTTCCAGACGCCCGAGGAAGGCATCGGCGTGCCGATCGACCTGACGGGATTCGGCGACGGGCTGGCGCAACTGAACTAGCTTCGCAGCGCCCCCGGGTTGTATCTTGCGGTGACGGACCGTAAGCTCCATACCAGCTGTGAGAGACGACGCGCTGCGAACCGGCGCTCGAGTCCGCCCGATCACAACAATTTAGCGAGGAGGCTCCCATGACCGTCAGCGATTTCGAGCCTGAAACGAAGTTCGCCACTCCCGAACAGCATGACTTCTTCACGAAGTCGCTGGCCGAGAGCGACCCTGAAATCGCCGAGGCTGTTTCCCTCGAACTCAAGCGCCAGCGCGAGGAGATCGAGCTGATCGCCTCGGAGAACATCGTCTCGCAGGCTGTGCTTGAGGCGGTCGGGTCGGTGCTGACGAACAAATACGCCGAAGGGTATCCGGGCAAGCGCTATTATGGCGGCTGCCAGTACGTCGATATCGCCGAAAA
>CAYYSM010000376.1:0-2649 GCA_964474225.1 uncultured Hyphomicrobiaceae bacterium | reverse complement strand
AAGGAGGATATGTCATGAGACGTTTTGATCTGACCCCCCTGTACAAGTCGACCGTTGGCTTCGACCACGTCGCCTCCATTCTGGAGCAACTGGCGGCGGCCGACACGGACAACGGTTATCCGCCCTATAACATAGAGCGCGTGGACGAGAATAACTACCGCATCACAATGGCGGTGGCCGGTTTCTCGCAAGGCGATCTGGAGATTGAGGTCCGCGAAGGTATGCTCCGCGTCGCCGGCACCCGGCCGGAGAAGGAGCAGGAGGACTCCGAGACTGTTTTCCTCCATCGCGGTATCGCCTCGCGCAATTTCGAGCGCCGCTTCCGGCTGGCCGAGCATGTCGAGGTCAGCGGTGCGAAGCTCGAAAATGGCCTGCTGCACATCGACCTGCGGCGCGAACTGCCTGACGCGATGAAGCCGCGCAAGATCGAGATCGCATCGGCAAATGGTGCGTCACAGAAGACGATCGAAGCGCAGGCCGATCAGGTGAACTAGGCCGCGCTGCGGTGATCGTGCGTATGGGGCGGGGACCTTCGGGGTTCCCGCCTTTTTTGATTGCTGAGCGGACGGAAAAAAGCGCCGGACGCGGCGGACCGGCGCTGGCTCAGATCGCAATGCTGTCCGATGCGCTCAGTGGCTTCCCGCGCTCTCGTGCACATTACCATTAGAGGCGGGCGCGATTTCCACGGATTCGCCGCAGCCGCAGGCGCTCGTCTGATTCGGGTTGTTGAAGACGAAGCCCGACGACAGCTTGCTCTCCTGATAATCCATCTCCGTGCCGAGCAGGAACAGAACGGCTTGCGGCTCGATCAGGAGCTTGACGCCCTTCTCCTCGATCACCTCGTCCATCGGCGCAATTTCGCTGGCGTAATCCATGGTGTATTCCATGCCCGCACAGCCGCCCTTCTTCAGCCCGACGCGCACGCCGGCCACGGGCTTGTCACTGGCTTCGATGATCTCCGACAGACGCTTGGCCGCCGCGTCGGTAAGGCTCATCACTTTGAGGGGTGTCGCACTTGCCATCTGTAACGTCCATCTGTTCGATCGCTTCTGTCTGAAAGTATGGGATAATCGCAGCCTTTTGCCAACCCGTTGCGAGCGCCCGCAGCCGATTGTGAAGGCGCTAAAAAATCGAAGCGGGCCGGCGACGCTGCTCATCGTCCCTTCAGACGCAGAACCACGCGGCGCGTGGCCGCCTGGCGCATTTGCGGTTCCCTGGCGATCGCAGCGGCCAGGCGCGCGCGCTCTTCGCGCTCCCGCCCGATGTCGTACAACTTCACCGCCAGGCGAAGCGCGTATCGTTGCGCCCGCGTCAGCGGCGCGGCGTTCTCGTGCGCGCCGTCCCAGCGGCCTGGATGGAACGGCTGCGTCACCTTCGGCTGATCATTGGCAATATGGTAGAGCAGACTGGCCGGCGCGGAGACGTTCTTGATCGTGATGTCGGGCACGCGGTCAAGCCAGTCCTGATGCTGCTGCCAGCGCCATGTGTTCGGGCTGTTATGGGTGCGTACACGCAGGCCAAGAATGCGCAGCCGGCGCTGCACCGCATTCCAGTCGACGCCCGCGCGCTCCGCCTGCAAATGCAAAAGCGCGATCAGGTTCCGCATGGTGCCGCCCTGGGCCACATAATCCACGAGCGCCAGGGGGCGCGGCGCACGCGCGATCGTGGCGGCATCAATGCCTTCCGCGCGAAGATAATCAAAGAAAGCCGCGAGCTTGTCGGGGGCGATCGCCTCCACGCCCTCTTCGCCAGCCCAGCGCAGTGAGAAGTGAACCAGGTGGAGCTTTGGCGCATCCGGGATGTCGGCAAAAGCGCCGCTCAAATAGTCGAAGAAGTTCTCTGGCGTGCGACCGATGAACGCGAGATCAGCATGATCGGCCAGGGCAATTATCCGCGCGGAGGCCGCGCGCAGATCATCCAGAAATCCCTGGTCGTGCAGATTGACCCGCGGGGCGCCAACGAGAAGATGACCCAGTTGCTCGCGCCTGGAAATTGTCCATCGAAACGGCTTTCGCACCCGCGCTCACCCCCGGAAAGGCCCGCTGATGCGAGTTTACCGGGCGCGGCACGCCATGTCTAAAACATGCCCAGCGTCATCTGCGCCTCTTCGGACATGCGGGTCATGTCCCAGGGCGGGTCGAAGGTCAGCTGGACCTTGGCGCCGCTGACGCCCGGCACCGCGCTTACGGCGTTCTCCACCCAGACCGGCATTTCGCCCGCCACGGGGCAGCCCGGCGCGGTCAGCGTCATGAGCACCTTGACCATGCGGTCATCCTCGATCTCGACGCGGTAGATCAGGCCAAGCTCGTAGATGTCCACCGGAATTTCAGGGTCATAGACGCTCTTGAGCGCCGCGATGATGTCGCCGCTCATCCGCTCCAGCTCCTCCGGCGGGATCGCGGACTCTTGCGCGCCGCTGTCGGCCGGCGCTTCGGCTTCCGGGGCCGGCGCGCCTGCTTCGGCTTCCTGCTTGGCGTCCATCTCCGCGGTTTCGCGTGTCCATTCAGTCATTGTCTTTTCTCCCTTACGCGAAAAACGTCTGCGCGCGCGTGATCGCCTCGGCCAGCGCGTCGACCTCTTCCATCGTGTTGTAGCCCGCGAACGAAGCCCGGCAGGTCGCATTCACGCCGAAGCGCGCCATCAGCGGCT
>CAYYSM010000375.1:0-2657 GCA_964474225.1 uncultured Hyphomicrobiaceae bacterium | reverse complement strand
CGGCGAGATAGGCGGCCTCGTGCACCTCCAGTTCGTGCAACTCCTTGCCGAAATAGTTCAGCGAGGCGGCGGCGATGCCGTAGGAGCCCATGCCGAAGTAGATCTCATTGAGGTAGAGTTCGAGGATCTTGCCCTTGTCGAAGGCGCGCTCCATGCGGATGGCGAGCATCGCCTCCTTGACCTTGCGCTCCAGGCTGCGCTCGTTGCTGAGCAGGAAGTTTTTGGCAACCTGCTGCGTGATTGTCGAAGCCCCGACGAGCCGGCGGCCCGCGCGATAATTCTGAATGTTGACGACGACGGCCCGCATGATCGAGGGAAGGTCGATGCCGCCGTGCTCAAAGAAATTCTTGTCCTCCGCAGAGAGGAAGGCGCTGACGACCATGTCGGGCACGGTCTCCACCGGCACGTAGAGGCGCTCTTCGCGCGCATATTCCGCGATGAGCCGGCCGTCATTGGCGTGCAGGCGCGTCATCACCTTAGGCTCGTAATTGGCCAGCGCCTCGTAATCCGGCAGGTCCTGCGAGAATTGCCAAAGCACGTAGGCGGCCACTGCCGAGCCTGCGAGGAACACGATGACGCCGGCCGTGAACAGGAAGCCGAACAGACGCAGCATGATGCTCTTGCGTCGCCTGGGCCGCTGCGGCGGCTGAACGCTCAGATTAAAAGGCATCGTTGCGCGACATCCTCTCGCCTGATGATCCCCGTTTGTGTCTGCGATCCGGCTGCATGGCGCACGCGAATCGCAGCCCTCGCCAATTCACCTTCTAACCGTTTTGGCCCGGTTCCGCCATGCGCTGCGCAGGTTTTGCCCATCGGCGGGTCAAAACGGCAACCGCACCTCGCGCTGGCTGAAGAACGCGTCCACGGCGCGCGCCATGCGCTGGGCCACCTTTTCGCGCCATTCGGCCGATTTCAGCAGTTTCTCATCCTTCGGATTGGTCAAGTAGCCCAGTTCCAGAAGCACCGAGGGAATGTCTGGCGCGCGCAGCACGCGGAAGTCCGCGGACCGCATCGGCTTCTTGTTCAACTGCATATGGCCTTTCAATTTTGTCAACATTGTGCGGCCGAAGGCGATCGAATAGTTCTTGGTCTCGCGCCGCATCAGGTCGAGCAGGATCATGCTGACCTCGTCTTGCGCCTCGTCGAGCTGCATGCCGGCGATCAGATCGGCGCTGTTCTCCTTCGCGGCAAGCAGGCGCGCCTGCTCGTCGGAGGCTTCCTCGGAGAGCGTATAGATCGTGGCGCCCCGCACAAGCTGGGCATAGCGCTCGGCCAGCGCGTCGGCATGGATCGAGATGAAGAGATCAGCGTTGTGGTGATGCGCGATGTCTACCCGTTCGGCCAGCGGGATAAAGATGTCATCGTCGCGCGTCAGGAACACGTCGAACTTGCCGATCGCGTCGAGCCGCGCCTTGAACGCACGGGCGAAGGCGAGCACAACGTCCTTCTCCATCGTCCCGCCCTTGCCGATCGCGCCGGGGTCCACGCCCCCATGGCCCGGATCAAGCACGACGACAGGCTTTGGGTTGCGCGCGTCGCGCTGGGCCTTGTCGAGCGGGTCGGGTCGCGCGCGCGGTTGGCTGGGTTGCGGCGGCTCGCCAACAACGGTGGCCTCGCCGGCCCGCTCGGCAAATTCCTGCGGGCTGATGGCCGCGAGATCAATCACCAGCCGCGCGGGGTTGCCATTGGCCGCGTCCTGGAGGAAAGCCTTTTCAACCGCGACGGGCTTCACCACATCTATCACAATCCGGGATTTCCCCGCGCTGAACAGGCCATAGCGAAATGCGCTGATGAGGCCGCGGCCCTGGGTGCCGAGCTTGGGCGGCATCTGGAAGTTCACTTCCGGCAGGTCGACGACGACGCGGTAGGGATTGGCGAGCGTAAAGACCCGGAAATCCACCGCCTTCGACAGGTCGGCGACGAATCGCGTCTTGCTCAGATCGCCGCCAACGCGGGCATCCCTCGCGACCGGTTCGGCCAACGCCGCGGCCGCAAGGCTGGCGACAAGCGCGCCGGCCGCAACGGCGCCGGTCATAAGCCGCGCCAAGGCGTGCAATACCGCTATACGTGCTGATCTAACCCGCAACCGACTCATGAGCCGCCCTCGAATGATCTGCCGATGTCGTGCCCTGGCCATCCGAGCCAACAGCGGAAAATGCCGTCGCAGGCTCCAAAAGGCCATTGATACGGAGGAATCTCAAGCGTTTCGCCGCCCCGCTGATGGTTAACGTTATCTTTTGTTTTTAACGCGATTAAGGCGGTACCGTTATGAGGCGCTTGCTGCAAGGAGCTTACACGTTTAAGAAGAAAAGGGCAGGAGCCGCGCCCGTGATTTGCCTGCGGTCGAGTTTTCGGCATAGTCCGCGCCATCTGGCCCAGTGGTAAGTCTCGTGGGCGGCAGGGCGCCTTCCGCCGGGATTGAACGCAGGTGGCCATTCGCGGCGGGCACTGGCAACAGCCGCGCGTCGGTCTAAGGCGCCCGGGAAAGTGAGGCACGCGGCTGAACGCGCGTACGCGACAAGGCTGCGGCCTGAAACATCGCAAGGGTTTCGCCGAGGGGCCGGTACAGGCCGGCGTCCTCGACAGGTTGCAAGGAATTCCCGCCTCAGATCGATCGGGATCGGCGGCGGAAAACGGGTCGGACGAATTTCCGCCCG
>CAYYSM010000374.1:0-2659 GCA_964474225.1 uncultured Hyphomicrobiaceae bacterium | reverse complement strand
ATGTTACCACCGTTCGGGGCCGGATGGTGGTACGCCGCTACTACGCGGCGTGTTTGGCGCCCTGGGCGCGGCGCGCGACTTCGGCCAGGCAGGCGCACCGCAGCAGCGACGCGAAGTTGCGCACCTCACCGCGCAGCTCAAGCACCTCGTCGTGAAGCTGCGACAGGAACTGCGGCGTCGTCAGGCTCTCGCGCTCGGCGATGCTGTCGAGCACCCGCCAAAAACCGGCTTCGAGGCGGATAGACGTGCTATGGCCGTTCAAGCGGATCGAGCGTGTCTCGCACTCGTAGTCCGCCGGGTCCTGGGCAGCGAATATCTGGCACATTGAAGCGTTCCTCCGTTGGGGCGACCATTTTTCATCGCTGTTTTCAATTATTATAAGTCAAACAGATCGTGGCTGCCAAGCAGGACCCCGATAACTGGAACGGACTGGTCGATGATTTGGTCGGGAAGCGCCGGCAGCCGTTTCTCACGAGCGAGCGCGGCAAGCCTCGCGACATCGCTTTCACTTTCCATGGATTCCATATTGCAAGGATGCTTGAAGTATGTAACCGTCATGTAGCTGGTTCAATGATTGACGTGAACGGCGTTCACGCATCAATAAAATTCTAGGGAGGAACATCATGAAAAGATGCCGGACGCTCGTTGATGTCGGGCGGCGTCAGTTCCTGCGCGGCTCTGGATTTGCCGCTGCCGGTCTGGCGACAGCAGGAGCCTTTCCAAAGGAAACCAAGGCCGCGCCGCAGCTCGCTCGGGTAAACTATCCGGCAAACCGGCTGGCGAATATCAGCGATCTGACGGTCAACGAACCCCTGAATGTGGCTTACCCGGATGAAGACGCTCCGGGCGTTCTGCTCAAGCTCGGCCAACCCGTCGAGGGCGGCGTCGGCCCGGATAGTGACATCGTCGGCTTCTCGACGATTTGCCCGCACAAGGGTTATCCGATGTCTTATAACGCCGATGACCGCACGCTGAACTGTCCGGGCCACTATTCGCGTTTCGATCTCGAAAAGGGCGGTCAGCAGATCTGGGGCCAGGCTACGCAGAATCTCCCGCAATACATGCTGCGCGTTGACGACCAGGGCGACATCTACGCCGAAGGGCTAGATGAACTGCTCTATGGCCGTCTTAGCAACGTGATTTCATAAGGGAGAAACGAGAATGGCTTACAAACGCAACATCGACCGGCTGCCCATCATCCCGGCGAACGCGACCAAGAAGAATGTCGTCTGCCACTACTGCATCGTCGGCTGCGGTTATCACGCCTACACCTGGCCGGTGAACCAACAAGGCGGCACGGACGCTGGCGACAACGTGTTTGGCGTCGACCTGGCCCAGCAGCAGGGCGCGGAGACCGAAGCTTGGTATTCGCCGGCGATGTACAACATCGTCAAGCAGGACGGCCGCGACGTTCATATGGTCATCAAGCCAGACGAAAATTGTTCGGTGAACGGCGGGCTGGCCTCGATCCGCGGCGGGCGCATGGCGGAAATGAGCTACTCGACCGCGCGCCAGACCCAGCAGCAGCGCCTGACCGACCCGATGGTCTGGCGTTACGGCCAGATGCAGCCGACCTCCTGGGAAGACGCTCTTGACCTCGTTGCCCGCGTGACCGCCCAAGTGGTCAAAGAGCGCGGCGAGGATGCGCTGTTTGTTTCAGCGGCCGACCACGGCGGCGCTGGCGGCGGATACGAGTTCACCTGGGGCACGGGCAAGCTCTATTTCGGCGCGATGAAGGTCAAGAACATCCGCATCCATAACCGTCCGGCGTACAACTCCGAAGTGCACGCTACCCGCGACATGGGCGTTGGCGAGCTGAACAACGCCTACGAAGACGCGCAACTGGCCGACACGATCTTCGTTGTTGGCGCGAACCCGCTGGAGACCCAGACCAACTACTTCCTGAACCATTGGGTGCCGAATCTGCGCGGAACCTCGCTCGACAAGAAACAGGAGATGATGCCCGACGAGCCGCATGCGCGCGGGCGCATCGTGATCGTCGATCCGCGCCGGACCGTCACAGTCAACGCCTGCGAGGTCGAGGCCGGCAAGGACAATGTTCTGCACCTGGCGATCAATCCGGGCACCGACATGGTGCTGTTCAACGCCATCCTGACCCACATAGCCGATCAGGGCTGGCTCGATCAGGACTTCATCGACAACTTCACCGCCGAGCCGGGCAGCGACCCGATTGGCGGCGATAGCGATGCCAAGCCGGCCGCGCTGGTCGACTTCCAGACGGCTCTGGAGGCCAACCGGACGAGCCTTGACGATGCCGCCGAGATCACAGGCGTCAGCGCGGATGACATCCGCAAGGCCGCCGAGTGGATCGCCCAGCCGAAGGACGGGGGTGCGCGCCGTCGCACGATGTTCGCCTATGAGAAGGGGCTGATCTGGGGCAACGACAACTACCGCACCAACGGCGCGCTGCTCAACCTCGCGCTGGCCACCGGCAATGTCGGCCGGCCCGGCGGGGGCTGCGTCCGGCTGGGCGGCCACCAGGAGGGCTATGTGCGCCCCAACGAGGGCCATGTCGGACGCCCGGCGGCCTATGTCGACAAGCTGCTGATCGAGGGCAATGGCGGCGTCCACCACATCTGGGGCTGCGACAACTACAAGACGACGCTCAACGCCATGGAGTTCAAGCGCGTCTACAAGC
>CAYYSM010000373.1:0-2669 GCA_964474225.1 uncultured Hyphomicrobiaceae bacterium | reverse complement strand
TTCCTGGTCGAGGGCGACAGCGCCGGCGGCTCCGCCAAGCAGGCGCGCGACCGCGCGACCCAGGCCGTGCTCCCGCTGCGCGGCAAGATCCTCAACGTTGAGCGCGCGCGCTTCGACAAGATGCTGTCCAGCCAGGAGATCGGCACTCTCATCACCGCGCTGGGCACAGGCATCGGCCGCGACGACTTCGACATCGAAAAGCTGCGGTATCACAAGGTCATCATCATGACGGACGCCGACGTCGACGGCGCGCATATCCGCACGCTGCTGCTGACCTTCTTCTACCGGCAGATGCCGGAGCTGATCGAGCGCGGAAACCTCTATATCGCGCAGCCGCCGCTCTACAAGGTCAAGCGCGGTTCCTCGGAACAGTATTTGAAGGACGAGCGCGCGTTCGAGGATTACCTGATCGGCACAGGCATCGAGGATGCGGTGCTGGAACTCGGCACCGGCGAGACACTGGCGGGCAATGATCTCCGGGCTGTCGCCGAGAAGGCGCGGGCCGCCGCCGGCGTGATCGACGGCATTCACAGCCGCTATGCGCGCTTTGTCATCGAGCAGGCGGCAATTGCCGGCGCGCTGAACGCCGATCTGCTGTCGGACCAGGCCGAGGCCGAAAAGGTCGCCGCCGACATTGCCGCGCGGCTCGATCGCTGGTCGGAAGAAACCGAGCGCGGCTGGGAAGGCTCCGTGACCGATGACGGGCTGATGGTCACGCGCGAGGTGCGCAGCGTGCGCGAGGCGCATGTGATCGACAAGGCGCTGCTCGGCTCGGCTGACGCGCGCAAGCTGGACGGGATGAAGGGGCATCTGGCCGAGATTTACGGCGAGCCGGCCACGCTGAAGCGCAAGGACACCGAGACGCCGATCTACGGGCCGCGCGGCCTGCTGGAAGAGATTTACGCGATGGGCCGTAAGGGCATCTCCGTGCAGCGCTACAAGGGGCTGGGCGAGATGAACCCGGACCAGCTCTGGGAAACGACGCTCGACCCGGAGACGCGCACGCTGCTGCAGGTGACCGTGCAGGAGCTGGACGAGGCGGACGAGACCTTCTCCGCGCTGATGGGCGACGTGGTTGAGAGCCGGCGCGAGTTCATCCAGCAGAACGCGCTGGAAGTCGCCAACCTCGACGTGTGATACCTGTCAGGCCGGCTCGGAGCGCGCCGCGCCGCGCCCCTTGAGCCAGTTCATCACCAGCACCGCCAGCAGGACCGCCGCGCCAACGGCCTCCACCGCATAATCCGGATGGAAAACGGCGATCGTCGCGGGAACCACCAGCACCCGTGAGATCGGGTCCATCGGCGCGAACAGCCAGCCCTCGATCGCGGCGGCGAACGCCGCCAGCGCGAGGATCGCGATCGCCCCCGCCCAGAGCACGGCCATCACCGGGCCACCAAGAATGATCTCCGGGTTGTAGACCATGAAGACCGGGATCAGATAAAGCCCCTTGGCGAACTTCCAGGCCTGAACGCTCGTCTCCATCGGCTTCGACCCCGCTATCGCCGCGCCCGCAAATCCCGCAAGCGCGATCGGCGGCGTCACGTTGCTGTCCTGCGAATACCAGAACACCACCAGATGAGCGATGATGAGCGGGATGCCGAAATCCTCCGTCAGCGCCGGACCGACGAGGACGATCAGCACGATATACGACGCCGTCACGGGCAAGCCCATGCCGAGCACCAGACTGGCGATCAGGACGAGCGCCAGCGCGGCGACGAGATAGCCGCCCGAGAACGAGACCATGATCGAAGAGAACTTCAGGCCAAGCCCGGTCAGGCCGACCACGCCCACGATGATGCCCGCGACCGCGCAGGCAACCGACACGGCAACCGCATTCCGCGCGCCAAGGACCATCGCCGCGAGCACGATCCGCACGCCGTTGGCCAGCGCGCCGTTTATCCGCGCCATCGTGATAGGCGTGCCCGCCCGCGGCTCCAGGATGAACAGGTCGATGCCCCCGCGGAGCATCGCGACCCCGATCACCGACATGATCGCCCAGAACCCCACGCGCATCGGCGACAGGCCGATCGACAGCAGCCAGATGAGCACGCCAAGCGGGATAAGGTATTGCCAGCCGCGCGCCATCACCTCGACGAACTGCGGTAGCTGGTCCCGCGACATGCCCTTCATGCCCGCCTTCATCGCGACGATGTGCACGAACAGGTAGACTGTGCCGAGATAGAGCACCGCCGGGAAGATCGACATGACGACGATGTCGATATACGGGATGCGCGTGTATTCCGAGATCAGAAACGCGCCCGCGCCCATCAGCGGCGGCGTGATCTGCCCGCCGGTGGAGGACGCCGCCTCGATGCCGCCGGCCTGGGCGGGCCGATAGCCGAGCCGCTTCATCAGCGGGATCGTGAACGCGCCGGTCGTGACGACGTTGGCGATGGCCGAGCCGGAGATCGACCCCATGCCGGCCGAGGCCAGCACCGCCGCCTTGGCCGGGCCGCCGGGACGCCGCCCGATCGCGGCATAGGCGAGATCAATGAAGAAGCGCCCGCCGCCCGTGACCTCCAGAAACGCGCCGAACAGCACGAACATGAAGATGTAAGTCGCGGCAACCCCCAGCGGCAGGCCGAAGATGCCCTCCTGCCCGAGATAGAGCTGGCCGACGAGCCGGTCGACCGAGTTGCCGCGATGCTCCAGGATGCCGGGCAGCCACC
>CAYYSM010000372.1:692-2674 GCA_964474225.1 uncultured Hyphomicrobiaceae bacterium | reverse complement strand
TCGCGGCCTATTCGCCCTATGACAATGTGACCGCGCAGGACTATCCGCACATCCTCGCGCTCGCCGGGCTGACCGACCCGCGCGTGACCTATTGGGAGCCGGCGAAATGGGTGGCGAAGCTGCGCGCGATGAAGACCGATAACAACCTGCTGCTTTTGAAGACCAACATGGAGGCGGGCCACGGCGGCGCGTCGGGGCGCTTCGAGCGGCTGAAGGAGGTCGCGCTGGCGTTCGCCTTCGCGCTGAAGATCACCGATAAGGTTTAGGAGTGCATATGCCCCGCCCTCTCGACGGCCCCCGCCTCGCGCCGGCCAGCGGCACCGCCCGAAGCCTCGTCGTCTTCGTCCACGGCTACGGCGCGAATGGCGACGACCTGATCGCGCTCGGCCAGATGTGGCAGGCCGCCCTGCCCGACACGGCCTTCGTCTCGCCGCACGCGCCGGAGGAGTGCGCGGCCAACCCGTTCGGCGGGCGGCAGTGGTTCCCGCTCACCCTGCGCGACGAGCAGGAGCTGATCGACGGGCTGGCGCAGGCCGGGCCGGACCTCGATGCGTTTCTGGACGGCGAGCTTGAGCGCCAGGGCTTAAGGCCGGAGGCGCTGGCGCTAGTGGGCTTTTCGCAGGGCACGATGATGGCGCTGCATGTGGGCTTGCGGCGCGCGGGCGGTCTGGCGGCGCTGGTGGGGTATTCCGGCGTGCTGGCAAACGCCGCGGCGCTGGCCGGGGAGATCGTCGCGCGCCCGCCGGTGCTGCTGGTGCATGGCGCGCAGGACGAGCTGATCCCGGCGCGGGCGCTTGAGCACACGCGCGATGCGCTCAAGGCCGTTGATGTGCCGGTCGAGGCGTTCCTGCGCGAGGGGCTGGGCCACGGCATCGACGAGGAGGGCTTGCGGCTCGGCGCGGGGTTCCTGGCGCGGCATTTGGCGGGGAATTGAGCGGGCAAACCTCTGGAAAAGCGGTCCTCGGTGATTGACCATTACGTCCAGAACTCTGAAAAGTCCTTATCAGTTTTCATCAAATTGAATTTGCGGAGCGGCGATGACCCGCGACGAGACGATTGCTCTATTTCAGAAATGCGAGCAGGCGCGCGCCAAAGTTCTGGAGGCCAGCAGGTCGAAAAATGACGCGGATGAAGCAGCAAAAGAGATCTGGAACGGCTGGGCTGAGAAAATGCTGGCCGAGCGCAAAACGCTTGAGCAAACTGGCGACTGGAAAGCGTCTCATATTCTCGGTGGGCCTGTAGGTCTGAACGACAAGACGCGAGACTGGATCGCGCGGGCCTCCGTCGATTTCAGCCGATGCCGGTTTGTTCCGGCGGGAGTTGACCGTTCGTCAATCAGAGACGAATACGCTCGTCAACACTCCAGCGATACATGCAGAAGCGATCCGCACCATCATGATGTTGAAGGCCCGCGACTTACCGGCGAAGAAGCTAAGGTCATCTTAATTGAGGTTAAAAATTATTTCCATTGCTCCGGTTTTATTTTTCCCGCGGGCGCACGCTTCACCAATACAGCATTTCACTGCCTCCTTAATTTAGATAGCGCTCAATTTCATAGCTTTATCGATTTTAACCATGCTCTGTTCTACAGCCACGCCAACTTTTCTGGCAGTCTATTCCGTTCATTGGCAGACTTCACTGGGACCGAGTTTTATGGGATAACCTCGTTCGACGGTGCCCAGTTCGACGAACTCGTCACTTTTTACAACGCCGAGTTTTATCACGTCGCAAACTTCCGGACCGCTCTGCTTCACAGAAGCTCCGCCTTTGTCAGCAGCCGATTTCACGGTCGCGTTGACTTCCAAAACGGTAAGTTCCGGGAAGACGCCATATTTCGAAGCGCGCAGTTCAATGCTTTCGCCTCATTCCATCAGGCGTCTTTCCACGGTCCAGCCTTGTTCGATGAATGTGCGTTTAAGACTGGCGCTGATTTCCGATCGATCCACTCTCAGATAGGATTCGACATGTCCGGCGCGGAATTC